>CAZLCT010000047.1:0-19411 GCA_964558015.1 uncultured bacterium
ATATAGAAACACAAAAACTTAGAGTAGAAAATTATAGACTTTTAACATAGGAGTTTTAGATGAATTTATATGGAAAATTAACAGAATATTTTATAAGAAACAAAAATCTTTCTTTCCTCATTTTTGTCGGGATTGTATTGTGGGGGTTGATTTCATTCGTTATTATGCCTAAACAGTATAACCCTGATATTGTTGCACCTGCCTTTCATATTCAAGTTGACTTTCCGAATGCTACGGTTGATGAAGTTTATCATCTTGTAACCAGACCCTTAGAAGATGTGCTGAATGAAATTCCTACAATAGAGAATATATATTCAAAATCTATTCACGGCGGCAGGTCTTCAGTCGTGGTTGAATTTTTCGTGGGTGAAGATCTTGAAGATAGCATGATAACTCTTCGTCAGAAAATATCAAGCCGGATTAATCTTGCGCCTCTCGAAGCGAGAGAGCCTTATATTGCATCAATTGACCCGGAAGATCTTCCAATTAAAACCTTAGCTTTATACTCTGATAAATTAAGTCCTGCTCTTTTAAGAAAAAAAGCTTATCAGCTTAAAGAAGATATACGGCAGGTTAAAGGTATATCACTTGTTGAGGTCATGGGCGGGAGAAAGAGAGAGTTCCAGATAATACTTGATCCTCATAAGATGCAGGATACCAAGACATCTCTTAATGAAATAGATGATGTTTTAGAAAGCACTTCATTGCTTAAAGATTTGGGGCTTATAAAGTCAGAGGATAAATATTTCCATATCGAAACGCAGGAGCAGGCCAAGACGGTTGAAGACATTGAAAATATTGTAATCACCTCTAATATTGAAAAAAATCTTAAAATAAAAGATGTTGCTCATGTCATTGCCGGGGATGAAGAGAGAGAAGATTATGTAAATTTTTATAAAAAAGGTTTAGATGCCGAGGATGCTGTATTTATTGCTATTTCAAAACAAAAAGGGAAAAACATCATAGATGTTTCACGGGATATTGACAAAAAGATAGAAAAAATAAGAAAGCGAAAAACATATTTACAGGATTTACAAATAGAAGTGGTAAAAGATGAAGGAAGAGTAGCAAAAGAAGAAATAAGCGGCCTCGTCCAGAATCTGATTCAGGCTATCTGCATTGTGTTTATTGTGCTTCTTTGTTTCCTGAATTACCGTGCGGCTATTATTGTCGCTTTTAGCATTCCGATAACTCTCCTTATGGTGCTGGCGTTAGGAAATCTTTTTGGTTATACCATAAACAGAATTACTTTGTTTGCATTAATTCTTTCACTGGGGCTTTTAGTTGATTCAGCTACAGTAGTCATTGAAAATATAGTCAGAAATAAAAACCGCTCCCCGGATTCCCCAAAGGAAAAAATAATTCCCCAATCTGTTTCTGAAGTGGGAGCAGGTTTATTTTTGTCTACTTTAACTACGGTGCTGGCTTTTATTCCTATGCTTTATGTTACGGGAATGATGGGGCCTTATATGGGTCCCATACCGTTTTTTGTATCGGGGGCATTAATAATGTCTTTAGTCTTTGCATATACATTAAACCCCTGGCTTGCTTTTGTGTTTTGCAGGGATAGAGTTATCTCTGATATTGAAAATAAGTGCAGCTTCATCTGCCGGATTTCCCAGAAAGTTTCATCCGGTTATAAAAGTACACTTTCCGGTTTGTTGTCTAATAGGAAAACCAGGATTTCTTTCCTCTCGGCCTGCTTTATTGTTTTAATTATTATTATGTCATTTCCGGCCTTTAAATTATTAAGGTTTAGAATGCTTCCCAAGGCAGACAGAGAGCAAATTTATGTTTATATTGATTTAGACAGGGGAACCAGTGTTGAGAAGACAAATATTGTTGCTCGAAGTGCTATGGAGGCATTGAGGAATGAGCCGGATATAAAAAGCATACAGTCTTTCGTAGGAAGGCCACCTGTTCTTGATTTCAACGGGTTGTTTAAAGGGGTTTCGGAAAGAAGCGGATCGCATCAGATCACCTTAAAATTGAATTTAACTCATCCCAAGGAAAGAAAACCTGCATCGGAAGATTTGGCATTCGAGTATCGCGAGATATTAAATAAAAAGCTTAGCTCTTTTCCCGATGCAAGGATCGTTATGGTTGAAGACCCGCCAGGACCGCCTGTCAGGGCAACCTTTTATGTAAAGGTGAAATCAAGCAACCCGGATATTCTTTATGAGGTTTCAGAAGACCTTGAGGGGAAAGTCAAATCCATAAAAGGGGTTAAAGATATCGACATTTCTTCTTTGGAAGAGAACGATAAATATGTTCTTTTTGTTGATAAAGAAGCAGCCGCAAGGGCAAAAATCAGCGTCGGGTCTATTTCAAAAGAATTGGAAACAATTTTTAGCGGGAGAGTCATAGGTGTTTACCACAGTGATTATAATCTTGAGCAGGAATATATTGTGCTTCGCCTCAAGAGGGATTTAAGAGATAACATCGAAGACCTTGATAAGATATTTATTTCAAATATCCTCGGCAATTACGTTCCTTTATCCAAGTTTGTTAAAGTGAAAAAAGAATCACAGGAAGATGTAATAGTTAATGATAATAGAGAGCGGGTGGTTTATATTTCAGGTGAGATGGGAAAAAGAAGCGTTACTTATGCGGCTGTGGATTTATTGATGATGCTCTATAAATATAAAGTACCGGGACATGAGTCAGAGTTAAAGGGATTTAATCTGCTTGAAGCAAAGTATCTTATCGACGGCATGAAGGAAGTAAAGGTGCAAATCAGTGGGGAATGGGACTTGACAGTTAAGGTCTTCAGGGACCTAGGTCTTGCAATGATGGTTGCTATTATTCTTATTTATCTGGTATTAGTTGCCCAGTTTAAATCCTTTTCTATTCCGATTTTGATTTTAGCTACTATACCTCTTGCATTAATAGGAGTTATACCGGGTTTTGCATTTTTGTTTTATATTTTTAGAGTTTATTTTTCTGCCACCTCAATGATAGGAGTGATAGCGTTAGCTGGGATTGTTGTGAATAATGCAATAATTTATATTGAATATGTAAAACAGATTGCAGGAAGGTTACCGTCATTAAAAGAATCGTTATTAGATGCGGGCTTGACACGTATGAGGCCGATTCTTTTGACGTCCATTACTACAATACTCGGCTCTCTTGTTATTGCCAGGGACCCGGTGTGGTCCGGACTCGCATGGTCTATTGTATTCGGCCTGTCTCTTTCTTCTGTTTTAACATTGATTGTATTCCCGACTTTAATTTATGAATTTTTAGGAGATAAATGGTTTAAAACTATAATTGAAAGATAAATGTAACAGGGGAAAATTTAGAAAGTGAAAACACTAAAAGAGCTTACCTCAGAATACAGAAAAAAAAGAGTAAAAATAAAAAAGAGATTGAAGGAGTTTCGCGAAGTCTGGCATAAGAGTGAAAGGCGGATATTTAGTGAACTTTGCTTTTGCATATGTACACCTCAGTCAAAGGCATTTTTTTGCGATGCGGCAATTTCGAGACTCTCAAAGAACGGAAAGCTTTTTAGCGGTAATTTAGGGAAAATAAGACGCGACTTAGGGGGAGTAAGATTCCCGAACAATAAAGCTAAATACATTCTGGAAGCCAGAAAGCTTTTCTTAAATAACGGAAGGTTTAAAATTAAAGAAAAAATTAATCAAAAAGATATCTTAAAGACACGGCACTGGTTTGTTAAGAATGTAAAAGGATTGGGCTTGAAAGAGGCAAGCCATTTTTTAAGGAACATTGGGTTTGGCCGTGACCTTGCGATACTTGATGTTCACATAATAAGAAATATTTTAAAATACGGAGTTATTAATAAACGACCTAAAACACTAACTGAAAAAAAGTATTTATCTCTTGAACGTAAACTGAGAAAATTTGCTGAAAATGTTAATATTCCTATGGATGAACTTGACCTTTTGTTTTGGTCTTCTGAAACGGGTGAAATTTTTAAATGAAAGAGTAATTGATGAAATTATTAACAAGAGATACTGATTATGCCATAAGGGCAATCTGCTGCATTGCCGGGAGGAAAAAAGATATTGTTTCTGTCACCGACTTATCAAATCATCTTAATATGCCAAGGTCGTTTTCCAGAAAGATACTGCAGGTTTTAAGTAACATGGGATTGCTAAAATCTTTAAAAGGAGTCGGAGGTGGATTTTCCCTGGCAAAAAGAGCAGATAAAATTTCTATTTTTGATATAATGGTTATATTTCAAGGGCCTTTTCAATTGACTCAGCATGTATTCAGGGGTAAAATTTGCCCTCACATAAAAAAATGCATTCTTAAAAAAGAACTTGATAAAATTGAGAAGCAGGTTATTCATAAACTTAAATCAATTAAAATATCGTCTTTAATATGATAGATGGTGTCAGACACCAATTTTAATTTAATTAATTTAATTGGTGTCTGACACCATCTAAGAGAGGAGGATATGGAAGGATTCATTTTTGATTTAAGTATCCTCTTGGTGGGAGCAGCTTTATTGTCTTATGTTGCTGTTCTCCTTAAGCAGCCGATTATTATCGCATACATCATCTGCGGCGTGCTCATAGGACCGTGGGGTATAGGTGTAGTTAAGAATGTCGAATTTATTGAGACAATTTCTCACCTTGGCATAACGCTTCTCCTCTTCCTTGCAGGGTTATGTTTACATCCCGAGAAACTTTTCTCCTTATTTAAAAGGACCAGCCTTGTTACCTTAGCTAATTGCATTGTTTCATTTTTTATTGCTTTTTTATTTTCGCTCATTTTTCGTTTCAGTATGCTGGATAGTTTATGCATTGGACTTGCTTTGATGTTTTCATCCACCATATTGGCCGTAAAACTCCTGCCCACAACAAGGCTGCATCATGAACATATGGGGGCTGTGTGTATAGGGGTTTTGATTTTAGAAGATTTATTAGCCGTTGTTGTGTTAGTTTTTATAAGATGCCTTAATTATCCGCAAGGGGCTTTAGTAAATTTTGGTTTTTTGCTCATAAGGCTTTGTATTTTTATTGCAGGCTTAGTTTTGTTTGAGCAGTTTATACTCAGGAAGATTATGAGGTATGTTGACAGGCTTCATGAGACGTTATTCATACTGGGTCTGGCATGGTGTTTCGGCATAGCGGCAATTTCCAGCAGTATGGGGCTTTTCCTGGAAACTGGGGCCTTTTTTGCCGGGGTTGTACTCGCGCGCCAGCCCATATCACTATTTATATCTGAGAAGTTAAAACCGCTTAGAGATTTTTTCTTGGTGTTATTTTTCTTTACCCTGGGAGCAAAGCTCGATTTATTAGTACTCAAAAATATTATGTTGCCGGCACTCCTTTTAGCAGCTATATTCATTCTTTTTAAGCCATGGTTATTTTCTTTTCTTTTTAGAATGGCAGGAGAGACCCCTTCTTTTGCTAAAGAGACAGGTTTCAGGCTTGGGCAGTTGAGTGAATTTGCCTTGCTCATTGCTATACTGGCATTTGATTTAGGCCACATCAGCGGCCGCGCTTCACAATTAATTCAGCTCGTGACTATATTTACATTTATAGCATCCAGTTATTTAGTGGTATTTAGGTATCCCACCCCTATTGGAACTTCTAAAAAATTAATCAGAGATTAAAATAATAAAATAATAAATGTCTAGCCTTAGGTAAGCTTATGAAGTGTTGTCTTTAGACCATGCCTGAACCAGGAAAGCGGCGGTAAAGATACAGATAAAGACGAATACGGCAGCTGGGAGGGCTACGCGTTCGTTGAAGTGTTTTAGGGCAAGTACTGTTCCGAGTCCGGCGTTTTGCATTCCGATTTCAATTGAAAGAGCTCTTCTCCTCGTGAGGCTGAACCGGGAGACAATTCCAACCGTATAGCCGGATACTAAACCCAAGACATTCAGGATTATCGTTGCAATGAAAATAATCGGGGTCAATTCCAGGAGATAATTTTTGTTAAGAGCAATCACTAACGAGCAGATAAGCACAATAAATGTCGTGGAAAGTGCGGGAAATATCTTTATAAAGGGGTCTACTTTATGTGAAAGCCATTTTTTTATTCCGAACCCAAGAAGAAGCGGCAGCACAACCATTTTTAATACACTCATTACCATTTCCCAGAAAGGTATTTCAAAAAGTGTATGTGCTAGGAGTAGTGTCAGGCTCGGCGTAAGCAAAGGAGATAAAAGTGTGGATACCGTGGTTAAGGATACAGAGTAGGCAACATCAGCTCCTGCAAGATAGCAGAGTACATTACTTGCCATTGCGCCCGGTGCCGAACCTGTCAGAATAAGGCCAAGGGAAAATTCTTTTGAAAGTAGAAATATTTTTGATATAAGAAATGCCATAAACGGCATGATAGTAAATTGTGACGTAACCCCGATAAGCACCACCCAAATGTGTTTGAAAATATTTTCAAAATCCTTGGGATGAAGCACCATGCCTATGCCGAACATGGTTAGGGAAAAGAACGATTCCATATATGGTTTAAGAGGAATGAAAAGATTGGGGTAGAAAAATGCAAGTATGCCGCCCACAGTAACCCACAGGGCGAAAAGGCGGTTATATATATGTAATATACGATTGAACATATGTGGTATTATAACAGCGAAAACTGGTATAATAAATAATAATGTATGTATATTTTTTATAATGTATGAACTGCCTCAGGACCCGCATAAGAAGAGGAAAATAATTTATGAAAATGAAATATTTTAAATCCCTTATGGTTTTAATTCTTTTTTTTGCAGTAATTATTAATATACAAGGGTGCGTATCCATTCCTGTTTATAAATCGTCTGTTAGTTTTGAAAATCCTTATGCCCGTCTTAATATTATTGATATAGAGCCAAACAAAGAAGAATCATCCGGTGTTTTGCTTAGAATGAACCCTCCAAATCTAGGTATTTTTAAATATAATGAAGAAAACACACTCTTTGCCCGCATTAAAGATAAAAAAGGACTCAAGTTTGATTTTAATATGATTCGGGAAGATTCCTATCAGCCTGGAAGCCGTGAGGATTCTCATGTCATAATTTCTGAAACTAAGTTTGAGAAAAAGGGCGGAAAAATTGCAACTGAAATCGAAGTTAACTCAAGAGGTGAGATAATTCGATTTATAAAAGGCTCCCATCGTTCTCAGATAGGACGATTTGAAATTAAGGATTGGACGCGTACGCCAATATTGCCTGAAGGAAAGGTGAAAATCGGCGATGTGTGGGAATGGGAAGAGATTATGGACGCGCGCATGAAGTCGTTTTTGATAAAAGACATTGCCCCGGAGCCTTATGTGATTCGGGCAACAAGTATTCTTAAGGGATTTGCATCGGTTGATAATGTTCGCTGTGCTGTAATTGAAACAAGTGCCGTACAACAAAAGACCCAGCACGTAAAGGTTTTATTCAGCCGGTTTGATTTTACTATAAACTCGACGATAAAGGATATTACGTATATTGATTATGCAAAGGGGGCAGTTATTGCACAAATCACAATGACTGAAAGCCGTACCCAAAGCGAGCAGACCTTTCTTAATGACGTGGGCAGAGGGCAAAGCATTGCCTATCTTATTACGGACGGTGAGTAAAAAAGATTACCGTACGAGGCTTATATGAGTAAGGGGAAAAGATATTTACCACTTTTAAATATCAAAGATGTACTTCATATTTTAAATAAGATCTCTATCTTCGGTGGGTTTAATGAGAAACAATTGAATATTGTTTTTAAATTACTAAAGAAGGTTTCTTATAAAGAGGGCGAGAGGATATTCGATGAGGGCAGTGAGCCGACTCATATATATATTGTTCGTTCCGGTGAAGTTAAAATTGTTATTGATGCAGACAACGAGCCCTTAGAGATATTTGCTTTTAAGCCGGGAAATTGTTTCGGAGAAACAGCCTTAATCGGGATTCAACCTCATTCTGCAACAGCCATAGCAGTGGTTTATACCGAGCTTATAGTTCTTTCAGGTGAAGATTTGCTTTCTATTTCGGAGCAGGATAAAGAGCTATTCGGCCTGCTTTTATTGAATATAGCAAGGGAAGCATGCCGCAGACTTCATAAGACAGATGAGATATTGCTCCATTATGTGCATAGAAAGGGGTAGCTCTTGTCATGACTGCTTTATTATGTTTTGGATGTTTTCAAGAAAGTTTCAATTTTGTCACATATTTTTCACAAATAATTAATATTGTATTATTAAGATAGTTATTAGTGAGGATTTGTTATGCCGGATAAACGTATTCTTATAGTTGAAGACGATGAAAATATTGCTAAGTTAGTGCAGTATAACTTTCAAAAGGCGGGATTCGTCTGCGTAGTTGCCGATTCCGGAGAAGAGGCGATAGATGTTATTGAAAAGAAATCTTTTGACGCTATTATCTTAGATATAATGCTTCCGGGAATAGACGGGCTTGAGGTATGTAAAAGGATACGAAGCAACAAAAGATCTTCTTCAACCCCCGTAATAATGCTTACTGCTAAGGGTGAAGAAGTGGATAGAATAGTAGGTTTTGAGATTGGAGCGGATGATTATGTTGTTAAACCGTTTAGCCCCAGAGAGCTTATACTTAGGGTTAAATCAATTTTTAAAAGAGGAATTAAAAAGCCCGAAGAAGAAAAAGATGTTTTAAAATTCGGGAATCTCACAGTTGATTTTTCAAGCCATACAGTATGCATTAATAAAAGGGAGATAGAGTTGACTCCTATCGAGTTTAAACTGCTGGTACTTTTCCTTAAGAGGAAAGGGCGCGTCCAGTCAAGGGATGTATTATTAAGTGATGTATGGAATATTGATAGCGACATTACCACGAGGACTATTGATACGCACGTTAAAAGATTGCGTCAGAAGTTAGGGAAAATAGGAGACTGCATAAAAACAGTCAGAGGTATCGGATATAAATTAATTGAAGAATAATAAAATGAAGCTTAATCTTAATTATAAAATAACTTTTACTATCCTTCTTATTATTATATGTATTCTAGTTGGGATTTATTTTTATCTCCAGAAGACATTCACTGAGAGTACATTTCAACGTATACGTTCAACACTGATCCGGGAATCAGCCTTGGCAAAATATATAGTAGAGAAAAACCTCCCGCAAGAATTGTCTTCCCGTGAGGCAGATTCCCTCATAGATAAAATCGGTTCTGCTTTGGATCTTCGTGCGACTATTATATCCCTTGACGGTACGGTTCTGGGTGATTCAGATATTCCGATGGGAGAACTTAAGGGAATCGAAAATCATTCCGATCGTCCGGAGATAAGGGAAGCATACAAAGAGGGAATAGGTGAAAGCAGGCGTTTTAGTACAACACTGAAGAAGGATTTGCTTTATATGGCGCGCACATTTGGAGAGGATAATGTACGTGGCATAATCCGATTGGCAATTCCACTTTCTGAAATAGGTATTATTCATAACCGGATAAGGAATATCCTTTTTATTTCTTTGTTTATCGCCTTTTTAATTGCCGTTATTTTTAGTCTTTGCGCATCGAATTTTATTACGCGCCCTATTAAAGAAATGGCATTTATGGCCCAGAGTATTGCCCGCGGTAATTTTTCCAGTAAAATACACATAAATACCAATGATGAAATTGAGGATTTGAGTAAAGCGTTTAATGATATGGCACAGCAGGTAAAGGTGCGCATAGATGAAATTACTTCAAATAAACTCAAGCTTGAGGTGATACTCTTAAGCATGTTTGACGGGGTCATAGTGGTTGATGGAAAAGGGAAAATTATTCTGATGAATAACGCCTTAAAGCAATTATTGCGCGTTGAAGGAGACCCTCTGGGTAAAAAGCCTATAGAGGTGGTCCGTAATATAGAGATTCAGGCAATGATTGATTCTGTGTTAGATAAGGAGGAAGGGGTCACTTCATGTGAGATATCCATTGTCCTGCCGCAGGAGAAAACATTTATTGTGCACGCGACACCCGTTATACGGGAGGGGCGAAGAGAAGGGTCGGTTTTAGTTTTTCACGATATTACCGATTTGAAACGACTCGAGCGCGTCCGGACCGATTTTGTTGCAAATGTTTCTCATGAGCTTAGGACACCTCTTTCAACTATCAAAGGATATGCTGAAACACTGCTTGAGGGTGCGGTGGACGATAAGAAAAATGCCCGCGAATTTTTAAAAATAATTAATGAGGATGCAAACCGCCTGGCACATCTTGTAAATGACTTGCTTGATCTTTCAAAAATAGAATCAGGGAAATTTTCACTTGTTTTAAAACCTGTGAAACTATTTCCTATCATTGAAAGAGTGCTCGGGGGATTTAAGAAGCAAACAGCAAATAAATCTATAAATGTATCCAGCGAAGTTCCTGATTCCATTTCTTCAATTATCGCCGATGAAGATAGTATCGCTCAAGTCTTAATGAACCTTCTTGATAATGCGATTAATTATACTCCTGAGGGTGGAAACATCACAGTTTCGGCCCATGAGGAAAAAGAAGTTGTTAAAGTCAGTATTTCCGATACCGGAATCGGAATTCCTGCCAAAGACCTTGCTCGTATATTCGAACGTTTCTACCGGGTTGATAAAGCCCGCTCGCGAAAACTCGGCGGAACTGGCCTTGGTTTATCTATTGTAAAGCATATTGTCCAAGCCCACTACGGCACTGTCTCAGTCGAAAGCATGCTGGGAGAGGGCTCTACTTTTAGCTTTACCATTCCAAAAGCATAATAACTATACTCTTATTTGTCACGCATTTTTCACATTCTTGCCATTTTATTTTCACATCTATTTCTGATAATACTAATGAGATCGCAAAAAAAACAAAAGAGCTAATATAAGTTTGTAGACTGAATTAAGTCTGCATCAAGAGGGATAAAAAAAATCGATTTTTTAAAATTAAAATAAAAAGTTAGAAAGAAGGGAATCAAACCCCGCCCTTTCTAGTAAATAAAGAGTCAGAAAGAGCGGGGTCAATTCCCCCTGTTGCTTCGTTTTGCTTTGTTTTGCTTCGCAAATCGAAGCAAAACGACAGGGGTCATTGAAAGGAGGTGTTAGTAAATTGAAGTTGTCGTCTACATTACAAAAAGATTTTGTAGCGAGCAGTCTGCGCCACCAGCTTTCCATTATAAGGACTGCCCTGGAAAGCATCGAAGGTGCGGAGTCCTCAGACGATGATTTCATACAGGAATCATTAAAACAGGTTGAAATAGGCATTCGTAAATTAAGAAAAATAACAAATCAATAACTTAAAAAAGGAGAAAAAACAAATGATAGGAAAGCTAAAATTTTTAATCGCTATTATAACTTGCATTATGGTGGTGATGGATTTTGTATGTCCGTTTGTTTACGCACAATCAGAAGTTGAAGGGTTAATTGATCTTTTAATTTCAAAAGGTGTACTTTCGCGAGGCGAAGCGGTTCAAATCATGGAAGAAGCAAACAACACCGCAAAAATGCAGATGATTAACGCAGTTGAGGAAGGCCCAAAGTGGCTTGCAAACACAACCTTCAAAGGGGACTTACGTATTCGCCATCAGTATGAAAACAGAGAGGATGATAGCTCGGAGCCAGAACATCGGTTTCGGACACGGCTCCGGTATGGGCTGACGAATACCATCAACGATAAGTTAACGGTTGGATTTCGTCTTGCAACCGGTTCGAACCGCAATGATGGCAGAGATCCGCGCTCAACAAACCAAACATGGGGTGATGTATTTTCTAACTGGGAATTTAATGTTGATGAAGCATACTTTGATTGGCATCCATACGATTACTTTAAATTAATCGGTGGTAAGCGTGAAGTAAAGAAATTAATGCTGCGTAATTCTGACCTTATTTGGGATAGTGACCTTACGTTTGATGGCGCCACAGCATATTTAACTACCGGTCCCATGCGCAGTGGATTAGAATTATTTACGTGGATAGGGGCATATGTCCTTCAAATGCAGACGCATGACAGATGGGAGACTAATATTGGTGTTACCGAGGACAACCAAGGGAATGACCCCTGGATGCTCCATGTGCAGCCGGGCTTAATCTATACAAACAAAGGTGATGGTCATCAATGGCAAGGGAAGATGGGGCTTTCGTACTTAGGTATCAGGAATATTGATGATCAGCAAAATGCAGTTACCCTTAATTCTTCCGGAATAACAACAGGGAATAGCTTTAATTCAACCGATACGCTCAGATATTCCTATGATGTTTTTTATCCTACCTTTTCGCTTGAGTATGCATGGGGTGGACCAAAAGGGAAAACCTATGCTGTTAAGACGTTTTATGATTATATTTATAATCCTGATGCTGAAGATACAGGATTTTTACTCGGAGCGAAGATTGGGTATAAAAAAGTCGGTCAAAAATTCGGCGATTGGCAGCTTGGTTATAATTACCGCTATTTGGAAGATGATGCATTCTTATCTGGTTTTTCCGATTCAGATGCCTATAGTGGCAACACCAATGTTAAAGGCAATGAATTTTCCCTCCAGGTCGGTCTGGCGAAGAACGTGATTTTAGGGTTTGACTACTATTTCATGGAGCCTATATCAGGTGCTGCGAATGCGGGTAATCGGCAGAGAAGAACGGAAAATTTATTCCAGACCGATTTAGTGTTTAAGTTTTGATTCTTTGCATAATAATCACCCTTTTGTCACATGTTCGTCACATTGTTTAAAGAAAATATGTATTAATAGATTGAAATGAAAAATAAATTATTAAAAAAGGAGAATGTAATGAGAACAATTTTAAAGACATTTTTGATTTTGTGTATGGGCATGATATGGATGCATACTGCGTTTGCGCAAATGGAAGAAATTAATATTGTTGGATCCACGACTGTTCTTCCGATTGCGCAGATTACTGCCGAGGAATATATGAATAAAAATCCTCAGGTCAGCATTTCCGTGGGAGGTGGTGGCTCAAGTATAGGCGCTAAAGCGTTGCTGGCCGGTACGACTGATATTGCTGATTGTTCACGTCCGCTTAAGGATAAAGAACTGAGGGCGGCTGCGGAAAAGGGAATAGCCCCGAAGCCTCATATTGTTGCAATGGACGGTATTGCTGTTATTGTTCATAAGTCGAATATGCTTGCTAATATTTCTATCGAGGACCTTAAAGCTATTTATACGGGAGATATTTCCGATTGGTCGGAAGTAGGCGGACCGAGCGGAAAAATTGTTGTTATTTCTCGTGATACATCCAGCGGTACGTATGAAGCATTTAATAACTTGGCTCTTAAAAAAGCAAAGGTACGTTCTGATGCATTATTGCAGGCATCGAATAAAGCTGTATTAACCACTGTCATTCAAACACCAAGTGCTATTGGTTATGTAGGCATGGGATATGTAACTGCTGAGGTTAATGCCGTATCGGTTAATGGTGTGAAACCTACAAAGGAGACAGTGCTTTCAAAAGAATATCCTATATCAAGACCTTTATATATGTATACCAATGGTGATCCTAAGGGTCAGGTTAAGGATTATTTAGATTTTGTTAAGAGTAAAGAAGGACAGGTTTTGGCTGAGGAGCAGGGTTTTGTAGGTCTGTATTAATTTATATGTAAGGTAAGTAATTCTGTTATTTATTTAAGAAAAATTCGTCCCTTTTATGCATGAAGTGAAGGGCATTATATAAAAAGGAGCATATTCTCTTCATCGTTTTGCCCCGTGCTTAGGGTATGCTAATGTGCGGGGCTTGCTCCTGATAAAAGGGATTTTTGCTAAGTTTTTTTCATAGGATAAAGTTATTATGAAACTATCAACTGTTTTCATAGAGAACCTCTATAAATGGATGTTTACTATTCTTGCATTTGCATCTCTTGCATTTTTAGTAGGAATTACATTTGTCCTTTTCAAGGAATCATGGCCTGTTATTGTTAATAGTAATGTCTTTAAAATTATATTTGGAACGTCCTGGTATCCGACATATGAGCCTCCGGAGTTCGGAATTTTACCGCTTATATTAGCTTCGTTTTGGGTGACAGGCGGAGCAGCGTTAGTATGTGTCCCGCTGGGTATAGGCAGTGCGCTTTATTTGCATGAACTTGCAGGACATCGCCAGCGTGCTTTTCTCAAGCCTATGATTGAAATGCTTGCCAGCATTCCTTCAATTGTATATGGATTTTTCGGCATGGTAGTTATGGCCCCTTTATTTCAAAAGGTATTTAATATTCCTGTTGGATTATGTGCACTGACAGGAAGTGTTATCCTGGGTATTATGGCTGTACCAACAGTATGCAGTCTTGCAGAGGATGCACTGAGTTTTGTTCCTAAAAGTTTTCGTGAGGCTTCATTTGCCGTAGGAGCCAATCGCTGGCAGACTTTAATGAAAGTTATTCTGCCCGCTGCAGGTTCAGGTATTTCAACTGCAATAATTTTAGGCATGAGCCGCGTCATAGGAGAGACAATGACCGTACTCATGGTATGCGGCGGTGCCGCAGTCATTCCTAAATCATTCTTACAGCCGGTACGTCCTATGACCGCTACTATTGCAGCTGAGATGGGGGAAGTTGAGATGGGTTCTATGCATTTTCATACTCTTTTTTTTATTGGTTTAATTTTATTTCTTATTACACTAATTTTTAATATTGTTGCTGAGATAATAAGCCGGCGATATCGTCTCAGATTGGGGTTAGGAAGATGAAAAGTGTTATTATTGAAAAATTAGGTTTTGTGCTTTTATTCGGATGTATAATAATTACCCTTTTCTTCCTTGGTTCTATTATGTATTTAATTTTTTCACAAGGCTTACGGGTAATAAATTGGGAATTTTTAACTGCCGAGCCTTATTCGGGAATGACCAAAGGCGGTGTTGCGCCCGCCATTGTGGGTACTCTATATTTAACGCTCGGTTCAATTATTATTTCTTTACCCTTAGGCGTTGCCTGCGCAATTTATTTATGTGAGTACAGTAGGGGTGGATGGATAGTTAATATTATTCGGATGAGTATTAATAATCTTGCGGGTGTTCCGTCCGTGGTTTTTGGACTTTTCGGGTTTGCCTTTTTTGTTCATTATCTTAAATTTGGTGTGTCAATTCTATCAGGAAGCCTGACTTTAGCTATTTTAGTGCTCCCTGGTATTATTTCGGCGACTCAGGAGGCATTATTAGCAGTGCCTCAATCTTTTCGTGAGGCATCATTTGCATTAGGTGCAACTCAGTGGAAGACCATACGAAAAATTGTACTGCCCACATCGTTGCCCGGGATATTAACTGGAGCTATTTTAAGTATTGGAAGGGTTGCTGGTGAGACGGCACCTATACTTTTTACGGCATGTACTTTTTACATGCGTGGCTATCCAACCTCTCCATTTTCGAAATGTATGGCTTTGCCATATCATATATATGCGCTTATGACTGAAGGAACTCATCCCCATGAGCATACACAGATTGCTTATGGATGTGCTGTTCTTTTGTTGCTTTTGGTTTTAGTTATATCTTCTGTAGCAATTATTATTCGACAAAAATCGAGGAGAGGTTATGGTTACTGATGTGCGCATTGAAACCAGGGATGTTAATTTTTTTTATGGGAACCAGAAGGCCTTAAATGACATTAACATAAGAATAGGCAAGAATAAGGTTACGGCTTTAATCGGACCTTCCGGATGCGGTAAGTCAACGTTTTTGCGTACTCTTAATAGAATGAACGAGCTAATACCCAATACGCGGCTTGAAGGCCTTATTTTGCTTGACGGGAAAGATATTTATCGCAGGGAGGAAGACATTGTTGAACTAAGGCGAAAAGTGGGCATGGTTTTCCAGAAGCCGAATCCTTTTCCTAAATCTATTTTTGAAAATATTGCTTACGGCCTGAGGGTCAACGGAATCCGGGATAGAAACTATATCGCAGACCGTGTTGAGGCAAGTTTAAAAGGTGCGGTGTTGTGGAAGGAAGTGAAAGACCAGCTTCATAAAAATGCCCTGGCCCTTTCAGGAGGCCAGCAGCAGCGTCTTTGTATTGCGAGGGCGTTAGCTGTTGAGCCGGAAGTAATTCTTATGGATGAGCCGGCTTCAGCATTGGACCCTACGGCTACATTGAAAATAGAAGAATTGATACAGGAATTAAAAAAGAAATATACTGTTGTCATAGTTACGCATAATATGCAGCAGGCGGCACGAGTATCAGACTTTACGGCTTTTTTCATGTTAGGTGAGATGGTAGAATATAATGAAACATCCGTAATATTTACCAAGCCGCAGAAAAAAATAACGGAAGAATACATAACTGGAAGATTCGGGTAAGAGAGACCGGGGAGGGAGAAATGGAACGACATTTTCATGAAAAGTTAGAAGATTTTAATAAAAAGATTTTAGAAATGGCGGCTATGGCTGAGGAGGCTATTTATAAAGCGGCTGAAAGCCTGCGCCAGCAGGATATTGATATGGCACAGTCGGTTATTGATAATGATTGTATAATAGATGAGTTTGAGAACAAAATAGAAGAAATGGCCATCGGCCTTCTTGCGCTTCAACAGCCTTTGGCGAGCGATCTGCGGTTTATAACAACCGGCATGAAAATTAATTCTGAGCTGGAACGCATATCGGATCTTGCAGTAAACATTGCGAAGTGTGTGTTGTTCGTTAAAGATCAGCCCCCGTTGAAATTTTTGATTGATATTCCAAAGTTGTTTGATATTGCCAGGGACATGGTTAAATGGGCGGTGAACGCATTTGTTTACCGTGATGAGAAGCTTGCCAAACAGGTTATTTTATCGGATGCAGATGCAGATGGACTGCGCAATCGCATTCAGGAAGAGTTAGTGAATGAATATATGATAAAGGATAAAAAATCGGTGCCACGTGCGGTGTCTTTATTTCTTGTTGCACGGCATTTCGAACGTATATGTGACCACGCAACCAATATTGCCGAGGATGTCATTTATATGGTAGGGGCAAAAATGGTGAAGCATCACCGTGAAAAATTAAATAATGGAGAATAAAATAAAAATTTTATTTTTGTGCACGGGCAATTCCTCGAGGAGCCAAATGGCTGAGGGCTGGGCGCGCCGTCTTAAGCCGGATACGATTGAGCCTTATTCCGCAGGTATTGAAGCGCGGGGACTCGACCCGCTCGCTGTAAAAATAATGGCTGAGGCCGGAGTGGATATTTCCGAACAGAGGAGTAAGGAGCTGAATGTGTTTAGAGATATTCAGTTTGATTATGTTGTTACGGTTTGCGGCCATGCTCGTGAAGTGTGTCCCGTTTTTCCGGGCAAAACAAAGGTTGTGCATGCAGGTTTTGATGACCCTCCGAAACTTGCTGAGAACGCAAAGACCGAAGAAGAGGCTTTGGCTCATTACCGCAGAATCCGCGATGAAATCCGTGCCTTTGTTTTAGAACTGCCTGAGCACATGATTTAGGGAACATCGTGACCTAAATCATAAGTGCGAATGAACCCCGCCCTTTCTGACTTTTAAGATACCTGAAAAGGCGGGGTAAATTCAGCCATAGGATTTACATTCACTTTATTTTGTAAATCCTGGCTTCATTTAATATGGTATAATTTATTAAGAGAGAAGTCCTATGGATAAGAAAAAATTAGCACTTATACATATTATTAAGAAAGAGCTTAATTTAAGCGATGCGGAATATCGTGATATCCTTATGCAGGCCGCGGGGGTGCATAGTGCCAAGGACTTGGATGAAGAAAAGTTTAGGAAATTAATGAACTACTTTGTCCGGAGTAAACATTACCGGATTAATCCCGAGGGGCTCACTATAAAACAGAAGCTCTACATTAAATATCTTATTAATGAAATAAAATGGACGTGGGATCATTTCGGGAATTTCCTTCATAAGTATTACCACACCTCAGATATTGAAAACCTCACAAAGAAGCAGGCCATAAAGGTAATCGAATCCCTAAAACATATTAAAGAACATAAAAAGTAGCTCGCCACATTAGTCTCGCACGAGAAGTGAGGCTCACCAAGTATTCTTTTAGTTTTAGGAGGAAACTACCCCTACGAGTCCAAAATGGACGGCAGTAGGGGTAATCGTTCAAGTTCACCACATAGCCTTTTTAATTTCAGGATGAAATTATCCCTGTGAATCCATGAGAGACGTAGCAGGGATAATCGGTCTAGGACATTTCGCCACATAGCTCTTTTCTCCCGCCTATGCCGAGGTACGGCGGACAGGCGCTACGTTCGACTCGGTAGTCCTACCTCGTCTCACTGCGGCACTCAGCTATTCGCTCCTCCCTGAGCTCATCACGCTTCATGACGCCGCTCGAAAAGACTATGTGTCTTCATTATGTGCTAGAGTTTCTAAGGAGAGGAGAGAGAAATCCCCGATGTTTACTTCTCTGGCAAATCCCCCTTGCCGCGAACCGAACTTTGTTCTGGTTCACGGCACCCGTAGTAATTCAAGAAAGAATTTCACCCCCTAAAGCTAAAAAGCTAAAAAGCTAAGAAGCTGAGCAGCCAACAAGCTAACCAGCCAAACGAGCCAAACGAACTGGCCACCCCAACAAATAATTCGTAAAAGCTGCAAATTTAAATAAATATTGGCAATAAATAGAATAAATAGGGACAGCTGTTCCCCAATTAATAGAGATGAATATTTCCTAGTCTTCCTGCTTATAAAGCTCAATATATTCGACACCTTCTGCATCTATATCATTCCACATGCAGGATTCCTGGTAAGCGCATTCTGCAAAGTATTTAAAAGAGGTCGCTTGCAAATCGCAAAATGTTTTTAGAATTGAGGGAATAGTTTTGCCTTCTATGTGGGCAAGGGTGATAAGAATAGTTTCGAGGTCTTTTTCAGATAGCGTGTCAGAAAAAAGAAAATGTGTCATTTCTGCTATTTCAAATGGCGAGTATTGCTTTTGCGTATTTACACAGGTATACAGGGGACAAGAGGATATTGAAAAAAAATGATCAAGTTGTGAGATATCCATTGATTTTAAATTAGGTGGTGATGTTTGCATATGTTCTTCCTTTCTTATTGGTTGTGAAATCCAATACGACGCCTCGGTTTTTCTAAGTGCGGATTAAGGAGAAGTTTTATTTCTTCAAAGGCTTCAAAGACAATTTTAAATTGTTCTTCATAAATACCAAATTTATCTTCCATTTTTTTAGTTAGTTTCTTCTCAAGCTCATCGATTCTTTTTTGCAGGTCTTTATGGTTTGCGATTAATTCGCGGATTCTGACAAAAGCGCGCATGATTTGAATATTGACATGGATAGCACGCTTGCTATTTAAGACAGACGACAGCATTGCTACGCCTTCTTGGGTAAAAACGTATGGTCGTTTTCGGATACCCATTTTCTTTTGATTGGATATCACAATTTGTGATATCCAATTTTTCATTTCTTCTAAAGATAACCGAAACATGAAATCATCAGGGAAACGTTCTTCATTTCTTTTGACAGCTTGATTGAGAACACGGGTTTCAACTCCGTATAAAACTGCTAAATCTCGATCAAGCATGACCTTCTTACCCCTCATGAGATATATTTTGCTTTCGATTATTTCTTGAGGGATTAAAG
>CAZLCT010000048.1:0-18404 GCA_964558015.1 uncultured bacterium
AAACGTGCACGTGAGGAAAGTAAAATAAGCAAGGGTAAATCGGTAATAATTTCAATACCGAGCATATCTGTTTTTGTACGGTATATTGATATATTGGAAACACGTAAGAAAAAAGAAAGTGAACTTATAACGCTTGAAGCGCAGCAGCAGATTCCCCTATCTCTTGATGAAGTGGCTTGGGATTATAGTGTTATCAGCAAGAAGGGCAAGAGTTCTAAACGTGCAGTCCTAATAGCGGTCAAAAAAGATGTGGTGGATGAATCGGCTGAGATTGTGCGCAAGGGCGGTTTTATATCCAGCGCTGTTACGTTAAACCTTTTATGTCTGCTGGATCTTGTGAGGCACAACAGGAAATATAAAAGCCGTGAAGGTATAGTCATAGTAGATATTGGTGCGGAATCCACAGGGATTCTAATCAGCAGGGGGCGTCACATATGGTTGAGGAGTTTTGCATTAGCCGGAAAAAAGATAACGGAAAGTATTGCACAGAATGCGGCACTGGAATTTTCCGAAGCCGAGTCTATAAAGAAAGAAGGCCCCTCGGCCCTCTCATCTTTTGATGAAACTGTACAGCAAAATTTAAAAGAGACCATATCGTTTAACATTGAGAATTTAATCTCGGAAGTAGACAGGTCTATTACATTTTATAAGATGGACCAGATGAATGCAGATCCGACTCTTACAAGTGAGAAATTTAAAAATTTTCAGGTTCTTCTTACGGGTGGCGGTTCAAAAATAGAAGGATTTACTGATTTTTTTGAAAAGAAACTGGGTATACAGGTTGAATGCATAAATACTTTTGACGGGATTAAGGTGGATAAGCATGTTTTGCGTAAGAGTCAATTAAGCGGCATGAATACGGAGGCTGATATCATAGATCAAATAAATCCTCTTCTGTCCGTTGCGGTCGGGGCTGCATTGCGTGGTTTTCAAAAGACTCCAAGCCCCATTAATTTTCTGAAAAGAGAGCTGCAGGTTCAAAAGTCGTCTCATGTTATAAAGTATCTTCGTTTCATTGCGTATATATTCTTTTTCGGTGCATTTTTGACGCATTTTGTATTACAAAGACAGGAGTTGCAGATTAACAGAACACGTTTGCATGAATTGGAAAAGCTTTCTGAGAATATGGATACGTACGGACCTCAGCTGGAAAAAATAAGTAAGGAGATAGATGTCTACCAGGGACACGGGATTTTCCTCATTAATTATCTGCAGAAGCGGTTCTTGTGGATTGAGATTTTAAATTCTGTCTCGCATAAATTATTAAGCGATATCTGGATTACAAGTTTTCAAGGCAACGGTTTCTTCATGGCCGGCAAGGACAATGAGTTGCAGATACAGGGAACGACGTTGTCGTATGATCAGTTAAATGATTTTATTACTGCACTTAAAGAGAGTGAGATGATAAAAGAAGTAAAACCGGAATCTGTTGTAAGCCAGGATGATGTTTTTAATTTCTTATTGAATCTAAAAGTGAAAAACCAGACGGGAGTTAAAGAGTAAAGCGATGCCTACAGCAACGCGGGAAGAAACAAAATTTATACAAAAGGTGATAATCCTGATAATTGTACCACTTATTGTATGTATATTTATAGGGATTCGCCTCTCGAGCAAAAACGAGAATGTTAAAGAGCAAATACGGGATATCCAGAGGAATATATCTAGATATTTAAAAAGAAAAGATGTTATGCCGACTATGCGCCGTGTTAAAAAAGAACAGGTGCGGCTTGACGAAATGAAAGAACATTTTGAGACTGTGAGAAAGTTTGCTACTGTTCAGCCTATTGCACCGCCTGAAGATGTTGTTGAAAAAGGCGTATATTTTAAAAAGAGACTTTATCTGGCACACAAGCGCATAAAAAAGATGGCGGCAAACCTGGAGGTAGATATTCCGGAGACTATCGGTTTCGGTGAAGCATTACCTGCTGATAAGGATGTACCCCTGCTCCTTCGCAAACTTGAGACGATCGATACTGTTTTAACCATTATTTTGAATAAAAACGTCGAATCAATAATGGTCATTAAAATTTTAGACGACCGAAATTATACTGATGATAAAGGCAACGAGATTCCCGTCATTGAAATATCGCTGCGGATTGATATTAATTGTACGAAACAAAGCCTGGTGGACATCTTATATGCTATCGGCGCCTTAAAACCTTTTATTGTCGTCAAAGATATAAGCGTTAAAAATTTAAAGGAAGGTATTCTCGAGGCAAGTTTAATATTGTCTCGGTTAATTGTTGAGACATAAATTATGATTAAAAGAGACATTATTTTATGTATAGCGAGCTTAATCTTTTTCGTCGGGTTTTCTTTGTATTCGTATCATGGTTATCAAAGTCTTTTACAATCCGGACCCTTAGAAGTATTGAAAGACGGACGTATGCCTGATGAGGAAAAAGATATTTTGTCAGATATGACAATTGAGTCTTTAAGTAAAGATGTAGAAATTTCTCAGTTTAGTTCTGTAATAAAAAGAAATCCTTTCGCGAGGTTTACTACTATGATTAAAAAGACTGTACCGGTTAGGCTCGCGTTGCCTAAGCCGAAGATTGAACCTCGACGGGTTGAGCCGACTCCCGAGGAGCCGGAAGAAAGATATATTTACAGGGGAAAAGTCGTTTTAGGGGACAGCATTAAGTATGTTATTGAACGTGAGAGTGATAAGAAGACCTACTTTGTAAATAATGAAGATAAGACGCGGGATTTTACAGTCATGGAAACCAGTGATAAACAGGTTGTCATTAGCGATAACGAGGGAGAGATAAAGGTATTAAAACTTTTAAAATAGAAAATATAAATTTAATAAAAAGAGGGAGATAGCAATGAAAAAGATAATCCATTCCTTTGTGGCATTGATTTTTTTAGGGTCCAGCATTTTTGTTCCTGATGCAGGATACTACGAGGTTTCAGATGTTTATGCAGAAATGGAGGTAGTAAACAATATTAATCCTACCGCTCAGGGAGTAGGCCAGCCCGCGACCGGCGGTGAGGCAAAGCAGCTGCTTAGTAAGTATTTCAGGAGGATTGATTCCTACCTGAAACAGAATAAATACCGCCTTGCAAAAAATGAGCTCAAAAAAGTTCTTTTAATCGATCCGTCAAACGCAAAGGCAAAAAATTACGAGTCTCTGATTGAGAAGTCCGAACAGGAACGCCTGAAGCTTAAGGAGACAAAGTATGCCCAGAAAGACGCGCTTCTTTCTGCCGAGAAGAAACTAAGGCAGAAAAGAGACGTACAAGGGGCTTTTGATCGCCTCCAGTCAAAAAGGACAGAGGAGGCATGGATGAAGGAAGGGACATACATTCCTTCAGGGGAAGTTGATTTAGATGAGTTCGAACGCCTTCAGACATTAGGAGTTGAAAAATATAAAGAGGAACTTTTAAAGGAAGCAGGGAATTTGTTAAGGGATGAGAATTATGATAAAGCTATCTCCAGATATAAAGATGCATTAGCCGTAGACCCCGGTGATATGATGATCCGTGAGCTGCTTAATAAAGTACAGGAGGAGAGGGAAAATAGATTAGATAAAATATACCGCAAAAAAGAGGAGATTGAGGACAGGGAGTTTATGGAAGAGGTATCTAAATCGGCTATGGGAATTGAGGATTACCGGCGTGGCATGTCAGGCAGGGGATATGCAAAGCCGTTTGTTGGATACAAGCCTGAAATACGTCCTTCAATTTATGAAAAAATGCAGATGCCTGTTACCGCGGATTTCCGTGATGTTGATTTGGTCAGTGTACTTAATTTTCTTTCTGATTATACGGGTATTAATATAATTACTTCTCAATTAGTGGCGAGTGAGAGCAGGCTGATTACGGTTCGTTTTAAGGAACTGCCACTTGAGAGGGCTTTAAGATATATAATCAAGGGACAGGGATTGAGTTCGAGAATTGATGATGACCTTATCTGGGTTGCCACGATTGAAGAGATGGAAGGGGAAGAACTTGAGACCCGTATCTATTATCTTGAAAAAGGCTCCGGTGTATTTACTCAGTTTAGTTCAACTAATATGGGAAGCTTGGGTACAACCGGTGGTTCTGCATCTGTTTCGGAGAGAAAGTCCATTAAAGAACTTATAGAAGAGGCGGTATCTTTTCCTCCGGGCGCAAAGATTGTGTTTGATGACAGAACGGGCGCTCTCATAGTAACCAATACGCCGACTAATCTGCAGAAGATAGAAGAGATTCTCTACATCGTTGATGAACCGCCGCAGCAGATATTGATCGAATCTAGGTTTATTGAAGTTAATATGCAGGAATGGGAGAGTTTAGGATTCGAAATGGATTTAGATTCTCCTATTTATTACAGTAAAGAACGCAAGAAGGCAATACTTTCCAGTACTGATTATGATTTTACCGGAGTGGCTAATGCAATTAGTGCGGCAACTGGAGGTTTAAATCTTGCATTCAGCGGACTGCTTACCGACCCGCAGTACACGATGTTTCTTAATGCTGTAAACCGTCTGGAAAAAACAAAAACGCTTTCTGCGCCTAAAATTACCACTATTAATAATCAGACGGCAACTATAAAGGTAGTAACTGAGGAAGTATTTCCTACGCGTTTTGAGGTTTCTTTGATTCAGCAGGATCTTAACGGTGACGGTGATTTGGATGATGCTGGTGAGACTGAATTTGCCAATGTGCCTCAGGAATTTGTATCGAGGGATATCGGTATCCTGCTCCAGGTAACCCCGAGTGTCGGAATCGATAAAAAGACGATTACTCTTTCAATAGTTCCTGAAGTAAGTTCTGTCTCAGCAACACCCGCTAAGTTTCCTATTACAAGTTATAATGCTGACGGAGACGAAGTACAACAGGGTTCGGGAACGCCGGATTTACCCCGTTTTACTACATCGACTCTTTCAACTACTGTTGTGCTGGAGAGCGGTGAGACAGCCGTGCTTGGAGGTTTGATTAAAGAGACCAGAGGAATTACAGAAGAAAAAGTTCCTATACTCGGTGATATACCGGTCGTAGGATTTTTCTTCAGAAGCAAACAGGATGATATTGATAGGACTAATTTAATTATTTTTATTACGGCGCGGGTTGTTTCGACATAGTTGGCCATTAAATAAAATCCATGAAGGATACTCCGGAGATCCTCAAGAATTTAGGGCTCATTACTGAATTAGGCCTTACGATGGTTTCAACCATACTCGTGGGCTTCGGTATCGGATATTTTATTGATAAAAAATCAGGGCACTTTCCCCTGTGGACCATTATATTTTTACTGCTTGGAATTTTTTCCGGGTTCTGGTCTGTCTATAAATTAATTATGTCAAAACTTAAGTGATTTATCATGGATACTGTGCGTCAATACAGAAATGAAATTTTAAGGAAATGTTTATGCATTTGTGTGTTTGTTTGTCTTTCGTTTATTGCTTTCCGCAGGACGGAATTACTAAGAGGTTTTTTATTAGGTGCAGGTGTGAGCATGGTTAATTTTCATCTATTAGCGGTCGATATGACCAGGTTTTCCATACTTGAGCTGAAACGTTTTCCTTCTTTTATGATTTTAAGATTTTTCCTTCGTTACGGATTAATCGCTTTAGCTGTGTACGTTTCCTTTTTATATGGATTAAATATTATTTTATTTGCAGGCGGTTTGTTTTTAGTTCAGTTAATTATTATAGTCGATAATTTATCAAAGATGAAACAGACGATATGAGTAAAAAGCTTATCCTTGGCGCCGTCGCCTTTATTATAATTATTCAATTAATTATAGCATTACAAATTAAGCCGGACATGTCTGCAATAGGGACTCCTCCGCATAAGGTGAAGGAAATTTTTGGACGCAGTATTCCGTTTAACGGCGTAAATGTCACCACGGTCACTGTTAGCTGGGGTATTATGTTTTTTCTTATAGTAGTTTCAATAATCATAAACACACGTTTGCGCCAGGTGCCTGGGCGTACTCAGATGATTTTTGAAATAGTTATCGAATTTTTCGATAAACTCTGCCGCGACACAATGGGGGATAAGGGACATATTTTCATGCCTTATGTTGCTACCCTTTTCCTTTTTATTTTGTGCAGTAACTGGATTGGCATTCTCCCTTTTTCGTTTATTGAGGAGCCGACACGCGATTTGAATACCACTTTGGGGCTTGGTATTATCGCGTTTTTTGTAGCGCATATCGCGGCAATTTGTTATAAGGGGATCTTTCGTTATATTGCTGATTATTTTGAGCCTATGTTTGAGATAAAAGGAGTAAAGATTCCTAACGTGCTTTTTTTCCCTATTAATGCTATCGGAGAGCTGGGAAAACTTGTTTCACATTCGTTTCGTTTATACGGGAATATTCTGGGAGGCGCAATCATTATTCAGGTAATTTCTAATCTTACCCGGTATATGATACTTCCCATAGGGCTCAATTTATTTTTCGGTTTGTTTGTGGGGGCGGTACAGGCTTTTGTATTCGCCATGCTTGCCCTGACGTACATTGCGGTATTGGTTGAAGGATAAACAAAGAGAGAACTATTTAATTTTTAAGAAAACTCATATGGATACACAGAGTTTAGTACTTGTATATGCTTATCTTGGTGCGGGATTTTCAATCGGACTGGGAGCAATCGGTCCTGCCTATGGTATAGGGCTTGCAGCTTCAAAAGCATGCCAGGCTGTAACACGTCAGCCCCATGCTTCAGGTTCAATAATGAAAACGATGCTGGTCGGACAGGCGGTCTCTGAATCGCCAGCTATTTTTGCGTTACTTATAGCGATATTTCTTACATTTAAAATTTATAATTTGCCTGATGAGGTATCAATTATTCATATGGCAATGCTGCTTGCGGCTGGTCTTTGTGCAGGGTTAGGCTCGCTCGGCCCGGGCGTGGGAAGCGGAGTTGCAAACGCGAGTGCGTGTGAAGGAGTAGGGCGCGATCCGGAATTGGAGGCGCCGCTTTTACGTACAATGCTTATAGGTCAGGCAGTTTCACAATCAACCAGTGTATACGCACTGGTGATTAGTATGTGTTTACTTTTCGTTATTTGAGCAAGGTTGTAACACCCCCCCATGATTTTGTTACCCCCCTTGAAAGGGGGGATTTACAAGACTTGAATTCCCCCCTAGTAAGGGGGGTGCCCCAGCTGATTTGTTTTGTGAGCAAAACAGCAGGGGTGGGGGGTGTGAACGTATTATAAATTAAGGAGGTTAGGAAAATGGAAATTACGGGAATGGATCTTATCAGAGCAGCCGCGCTTTTAGGTGCGGGCCTTGCTATGGGTTTTGGAGCAATAGGCCCGGGTGTGGGTGAAGGATATGCGGCAGGCAAGGCATGCGAAGGTGTTGCGCGTGAACCGCAGAATGCAGGATTGATTACAAGAACTATGCTTGTGGGTCAGGCGGTTTCTGAATCAACAGGTATATATTCTCTTGTTATTGCTCTTTTGTTGATTTTTGTTGTTAAAGGGTAAATACGGATTAAAGCCGTGATTTAAGCAAAGGAGTATTAAGATGGTAGATATCAGTTTTACAATGGTAATGCAATGGATTAATTTTGCAATATTGCTTTTTATCCTTCAACGGGTGCTTTTTCGGCCGCTGATGAAGTTTTTGGATAAACGTTCTAAGTCAATCGCTGGAAATATTGAAGAAGCTCTTGATAATAAGGAAAAGTCTCTTGAGGTTCTTGATCATTATAATACGAAGTTAAAAGGAATTCGAGTGGAAGCTGATAAGATGTTTGAGGATGCGAGAAAACGTGCGGAGAAGGAAAAAGATAAGATCATTGAATCTGCCCAGAATGAATCGCGGATAATTGTAGAGGCAGCTAAAAGTGATATAGAGACTGAGAGTAAAAAGGCACGTAACCAGCTTAAGAGTGATATTTCATCCCTTGTCGTAAAATGTACCTCCAAAATATTAGAGAGGGAAGTCGGCGAGGAGGACCATAAACGTTTTATCGAAGAGTTTTTGCACTTATAAAAGGGGCTGAACACTCATGGAAGAACATATAATAGCTGAGCGATATGCAAAGGCGCTCTCTCAGGCAGTTGATGAAAATATGTGGGATGAGGCGCTAGATGAGATTATGGCGGTTCATAAAGCACTCACCTATATTGATGAGGCAATGGATTATTTTGCATCCCCGCTTATTTCATATAATTCGAAGAGGATACTTTTAGATAAAATTTTAACTTGCGGCAAATTCCTGCCAATGGTTGAAAATTTTTTACAGGTTATTCTCAAGAAAGAAAGAGTAATACTTCTTCCGTTAATGATAGAAGAGTTCTCTGCGATTATTCAGGAGCAAAGGAATATTGCTTTGGCAAAAATTTCCTGCTCGTTTACTATTACTGAAGATGAAAGAGTAAAAATGATTGATAAATTAAGTGCCTTAACCGGAAAGAATCTTGAGTATCAGATTGAATATGACGCGTCCCTTATTGCCGGTTTTATTGCACGGGTCGGGCATATTATTTACGATTATAGTTTAAGTAATAGATTAGAAAAATTATCTACCGTATTACAGAAAGCCGTATAAAAGGAGTTTTAATATTATGAAGATCAAAAGTGAGGAGATTAGTTCGATTATCAAGCAGGAGATTGAACAGTTTCGCAATGAGTTAGATGTTAAAGAAGTAGGCGTGGTGATTGAGGTGGGAGACGGCATTGCTACTGTTTATGGGCTTGAGAATGCCATGGCAGGTGAGCTGCTTATTTTTCCCAATGATATTTATGGAATGGTGCTTAATCTTGAAGAGCAGACTGTGGGTGCCGTGCTTTTTGGCTCTGATAAGTTAATTAAAGAAAAAGATACGGTAAAATCCACAGGCAGAGTGGTTGATGTACCTGTTGGTGAGGCTTTAGTCGGGCGTGTAGTCAATGCATTAGGTCAGCCTGTTGATGATAAGGGACCTATTAATGCTAAAGAGCGGCGTAAGGTTGACGTGATTGCACCGGGTGTGGTTGACCGCCGGCCTGTAAAAGAACCTTTACAGACCGGACTTAAGGCGATTGATTCTATGATTCCTATAGGACGGGGACAAAGGGAACTTATTATCGGAGACCGTCAGACCGGAAAGACGGCCGTGGCAATTGATACGATTTTAAACCAAAAGGATACTGATGTTATATGTATTTATGTAGCCATAGGACAGAAGAACTCAAGTGTGGCTCAGGTAATAAAAACTCTGGAAGAGTTCGGTGCTATGGAATACACAATTGTGGTTTCCGCGAGCAGTTCTACTCCTGCTCCGTTACAGTATTTAGCACCCTACGCAGGTTGTGCTATGGGTGAATATTTTCGGGACAAAGGAAAACACGCGGTGATTTTTTATGATGATCTATCCAAACATGCACAGAGTTACCGCCAGCTTTCTCTTCTTCTGAGAAGGCCACCGGGACGCGAAGCATATCCCGGGGATATTTTTTACTGTCATTCACGCCTCCTGGAAAGGGCTGCAAAATTAAATGATAATTTAGGGGGCGGCTCATTAACTGCTTTGCCTATTATTGAAACTCAGGCTGGAGATGTTTCCGCATATATTCCTACAAATGTTATTTCAATTACGGACGGACAGATTTATCTTGAATCAGGTCTTTTTTATCAAGGGGTGCGTCCGGCAATTAATGTAGGCTTATCGGTCTCACGTGTGGGAGGTAATGCTCAGCTTAAAGCAATGAAGCAGGTTGCAGGCCGTCTTCGCTTAGACCTTGCTCAGTATCGTGAGATGGAGGCGTTTGCACGTTTTGGAAGCGATTTGGATGCGGCAACAACAAGACAGCTTGAGAGGGGACGCCGTCTTGTGGAGGTGCTTAAGCAGAACCAGTATGTTCCTATGTCCGCGCCGGAACAGATTATTGCTATTTTTGTAGGAGTAAACGGATATCTTGATGATGTTGAGGTTGATGGAATACGTATATTCGAGGAAAATATTTTTGCGCACATACGTGATCAACATCATTCGTTGCTCGAGAGGCTTGCCAGGGAGAAAGAAATTAAGGACGATCTGAAGCAGGAATTAACCGAAATCATTAAAAATTTTAAATCAACTCATAAGAGTTAGTGTATATAAACCGGCTATTGTAAATGCTCAGTAATTAGGTAATTTTTTTGATAACGGTCATTGCGATCCCCCCGAAGGGGGGAGAAGCAATCTCTTAAGCATTTTTAGATTGCTTCGTCGCTTACGCTCCTCGCAATGACAATTTAAAAACAATACTAGAATACGAACATGGTAGAAAGGTTACCGAATTAGTGAGCTAGTACAGTTGTGGAATTTAGGGGACTAACAATTTTATGGCAACACTTAAAGAAGTCAAGCTGAGGATTCAGGGCGTAAGGAATACCCAGAAGATAACCAAGGCAATGAAGATTGTTGCATCCACGAAACTGCGGGTTCATGAAAGAAGCAGAAAGCAGGCATTGCCTTTTTCGCAAAAGGTAGAGTCACTGTTGCGGGACATAATTCAATATAGTTATCACGCCTCACATCCACTTTTGTCCGAGAGGCGTAGTGTTAGTACGGGAGGGATTATCATTATCGGTTCTGACAGAGGGCTTTGCGGATCGTTTAATTCGAATCTTTTTCGCAAGACGCTTGAGCATATTGAAGAACAGAAGAAATGTTCTCAAGTAATGTTAGTGCCTTTGGGAAAGAGGACTTATAATTTTTTTAAGAAAACGGATCATAAAATACTTTTTCATGAAACCAACGTTGAAAAGCAGGATCGCCGTTCATTCGCTAGGCAGGTTTCGGAGCGTATCGTTAAAAGTTATCTTGAAGGAGAAATAGAGAAGTGGTGCATTATTTCCAATAGATTCACAAGTAGAGTCAGTTTCGGTTTTTCTCACGATGTACTGCTGCCGATTACGATTTCCAAGGAAGCACATAGAAGAGAAAGTTTATATTTGTTTGAGGATGATGTTACAGAGGTTTTGAATTATCTTTTACCTATTTATGTGGCAGATCTTATTTATAAATATATTATCGAGTCACAGAATGCCGAGGAATTATCACGTATGATGGCAATGGATTATGCCACGGAAAATGCTGAAGAGTTGATAGGCGAATTAACGCTTTTTTATAACCGGACTAGGCAGAATGTCATTACCCGTGAAATTTCAGAAATTGTCGGCGGTGCTGAGGCATTGAAATGATAGATGCGGATTGTCGCAGATATTTACGCAGATTGACGCAGATAACCATTTGCGTGAATCCTGAGTTAGATTTGCGATTATTTGCGTATTAACTTTGGAGGTATATAGAAAATGAATAAAGGATCAGTTAAGAGAGTTATAGGCCCTGTTGTTGACGTTGAGTTTAAAGAAAAACTTCCTGAAATTTTGTCCGCACTTTTAATAGAGTATGAATATGAAGGAGAGCAGTTTAAGATTACCTTAGAAGTGCATCAGCATTTAGGCAATAATCTAGTCCGTTGTATAGCATTAAATTCCACTGACTGTTTGAAGAGGGGAGTTGAGGTTATTGATACAGATAAGCCTGTTTCTGTTCCTGTAGGCAAAGAGACGCTCGGGCGTCTTTTTAATGTTGTAGGAGAGCTCATAGATAAGGGAAAACCTTTACCCAAAGGTATAAAACGTTACCCGATTCACAGGGCGGTTCCTTCGTTAACCGACCAGGATACAAAAACAAAAATTTTAGAGACAGGCATAAAAGTTGTCGACCTTCTTGCACCGTACAGCCGCGGCGGGAAAGTTGGTCTATTCGGAGGCGCCGGGGTCGGGAAGACGGTTATTATTATGGAGCTTATAAGAAATATTGCAATCGAACACGGAGGATTTTCCGTTTTTTCCGGAGTTGGGGAGCGTACACGTGAGGGAAATGACCTTTGGCTCGAGATGCAGCAATCAAAGGTGCTTGATAAGACAGCCCTTGTTTTTGGTCAGATGAATGAGCCACCGGGAGCAAGGTTCCGTGTGGGATTAACCGGACTTACCCTGGCTGAATATTTTCGGGATGAAGAACATAAGGATGTACTGCTTTTTATCGATAATATTTTTCGTTTTGTGCAGGCAGGTTCGGAAGTGTCCGCTCTTTTGGGAAGAATGCCTTCGGCTGTAGGATACCAGCCTACATTAGGTACAGATGTAGGTCAACTTCAGGAGCGTATAACTTCGACAAAAGAAGGATCTATTACTTCGATCCAGGCCATTTATGTTCCTGCAGACGATTTGACGGACCCAGCACCTGCTACGACCTTTACTCATCTTGATGCAACCACTGTTCTCTCACGCCGTATTGTTGAGCTGGGGATTTATCCTGCTGTTGACCCCCTGGATTCTACTTCAAAGATTTTAGATCCCAGGATTGTGGGCGAGGAACATTATAAAGTAGCACGTGATGTACAGCTTGTGCTTCAGCGGTATAAGGATCTGCAGGATATTATAGCAATCCTGGGTATGGATGAATTAGCTGAAGAGGATAAGGCCACTGTTTACCGCGCTAGAAAAATCCAGCGTTTCCTGTCTCAGCCTTTCTTTGTGGCACAGGAATTTACCGGGACCCCGGGAAAATATGTTCCCCTGCGGGATACGATACGCGGGTTCAAGGAAATAGTCGAAGGAAAGCATGATGAGATACCTGAGCAGGATTTTTTTATGGCCGGCGACATAGATGAAGTTTTGGAAAGATTCAGCCAACGTGAGAAAAAGTAGTTCGAGTAAAATATAAACTCAAAGAGTCTAAGCAGAGGAAAAGTGAAAGATAATAAAAGATTATGAGTAAAGACCAAGACATAAAGGTAAAGTTATCCGTTAACATAATATCGCCGAAAGAAAGCTCTGCTAAAGAAGCAGACTTCATTCAAGCGCCGGGCAAAGAGGGCATTTTAGGAATTGCACCCGATCATACTAAAATAGTTACTCTTCTCAGAAAAGGAGAAGTTATTATTAAAGAAAACAATAGAGCGGATGAAAAAATTCCGCTCAATGACGGCATTATTCAGGTAAGCAACAATAATGTTGATATTTTTATTAATGATTAAAACTGTAATAAAATAGTTACTGTACTGTCATAATTTTATCAGTGATTTTTACATTTTTTCTACTCCTGCCTTTTTGATTTTCTTTATCATCTTTATCCACAACTAGATAAAAAGTTCCTGTTGTTTTTTCCTTTCTATAAAATATTTTCCCTGTTTTTGTCCAAATAATTTTTTTTGAAATTTTATAAGCTACTACGTTTAAATAACTTAGATAAAATATTTCTAAAGTCTTATGCTGGCATAGCCGTTGCATTATACAGTTCTGATTAACCCATACGACAATTTAATTGTGACTAATTTAAATAGAAATTGTTCTCGTAATTTTTATTTGGAAATAATTTTTTTCTGCAAGTTAATTAATTTTAAGAAAGGATCGATTATGACGAAAAAGATATCATGTGTGGTTTTGATCTTAATGTTTTTGACAAGTTATCATGTAATTAGTCCACCGGCTCAATGTGAATGTGCTTCCGGGTCTAAAATTCTTCTTGTTGTTGAGAATGCTATTTACAGTTCGATATATTCATCCCTGATGCAGTATATCGATGACCTTGAGGCTGAAACATATGAAGTATTTGTTCTGAAGTATAGCGGCGGCTCCACCTCCGGTCTTAGAAGCTCTATTAAATCATATTATAATTCTGAGGGTATTGACGGCGCTATTTTTATAGGTGATTTACCTGTTGCTCAATTTGAGATTAGTAACGATTTTCCTTCATACAGCGGTGGATACGGATATGCAAGGTTTCCTATTGATTTATTCTATATGGATTTAAATGGCACATGGCAGGATAATGATGACGACGGCTATTATGACGGGCATAGTGGTACTATTGATCCTGAGATATGGGTCGGGCGGCTTACCTCATCAGTCATATATAATTCGGGTATGGATGAAGTTGGGTTGATAAAAAATTATCTCAGTAAGAACCATAAATATCGAACGGGTGATTTATCTGTTACGCATCGCGCGCTGACATTCCATGATGATGATTGGTCTTTCTGGTCAAGTGTTAATGTCAATAACGTATATTCGAATGTAACTGTGATTAATGATAAAACTGATACAAACGCTAGTAATTATAAATCTCAGTTGTCCAAAGGATACGAATGGATACACCTGACTGCACATTCAAATTCAACGAGGCATTATTTTAGAAACGGCACCTCGAATGTTTCCGTCTCAAGCGACGAAATTAATTCTATAAATCCCAAGGCTTTTTTTTATAATCTTTTTGCGTGCCATAATTGCCGGTATACGTCATCAAATTATATGGGCGGGCGTTATATTTTTACTAAGACTTATGGTCTGGCCGCTGTTGGTTGTACCAAGAGCGGTGGTATGCTTAATTTTCATGATTTTTATCCTTCCCTGGGTTCAGGGGTAAGAGACAATATCGGTGAAGCCTATCGTTATTGGTTTGCGGATAATATTCCTGGCGGCACCACTGATTGGCTTTCCTGGTTTTACGGCATGACATTACTAGGAGATCCTACATTATCAATCAGTCCTCCGATTTCACATATCGATTCTGTTGTACAGGACGGTAACACGGTCAGATTCAGCGGTTCAGGAAGTATTCAAAACGGTAGTATTAATTCTTACTCATGGCGCTCGAGTGTTAATGGTTTTCTCAGCAGTCAGAGAAGTTTCAGTACAAGTTCGCTTTCCGATGGAGAGCACACTATTTATTTTAAAGTGAAAGACTCATGTGGTCGTTGGTCTTCTGAGAGTAAAAAAGGATTTACCAAAGCGGCAAGTGAAACGCAGGATGATACGCAAGACAGTACACAGGATGATACACAGGATAATACCCAGGACAGTTCTGATAACAAGTGTCCGAGTTTAAGTATAACAAGCCCATCATCTAATACAGCATCTTCATCCGGATTTACTTTCGCAGGTAATGCAAGTGATGCAAGCGGTGTTTCGCAAGTTATAGTATGCGGTAAAATCGTAGGTGAAGATGGTTTTACAATTAATAATGCGCAGGCTAGTTATAGTTCTGGCGGGTGGCAATATGCGGTCCAATCCCAGCACATGGCAGCGGGGAAATCATTAAAATTATGGGTCAAGGCTCAAGATACAAAGGGGAATGAAACTGATTGGTTAGTAAAAGAGGTTAGTATTGCAGGTGAGACTACACAAACTCAGGATGAAACGCAGGATGATACACAAGACGACACACAGGATAACACTCAGGATGATACTCAGGATAATACTGAGGACAACACGCAAGATAATACCCAGGACAGTTCTGATAACAAGTGTCCGAGTTTAAGTATAACAAGCCCATCATCCAGTACAGCCTCTTCGTCCGGATTCACTTTCAGTGGTAATGCGAGTGACGCAAGCGGTGTTTCCCAGGTTCAGGTATGTGCTAAAATCGTTGGAGTTACTGGTTTTACAATTAACAAGGAGCAGGCTAGTTATAATTCACAGACAGGCCGGTGGCAATATTCGGTCCAGGCTCAGGACATGGCAGCAGGAAAGTCATTAAAATTATGGGCAAAAGCAATAGATACAAACGGTAATGAAACGGCCTGGATGGTAAAAGAAGTTAGTATTACGGGTGAGACTACACAGACTCAGGATAATACACAGGATAATACTCAGGACAATACTCAGGACAATACTCAGGATAACACGCAAGATAACACTCAAGATAATACACAGGATAACACACAGGACAACACGCAAGATAATACCCAGGATAATACCCAGAACAGTTCTGATAACAAGTGTCCAAGTTTAAGTATAACAAGCCCATCATCCAGTACAGCATCTTCGTCCGGATTCACGTTCGGCGGTAATGCGAGTGACGCAAGCGGTGTTTCCCAGGTTCAGGTATGCGCTAAGATCGTTGGAGTTAACGGTTTTACAATTAATAAAGAGCAGGCTAGTTATAATTCACAGACAGGACGTTGGCAATATTCGGTCCAGGATCAGGACATGGCAGCTGGGAAATCATTAAAGTTATGGGCAAAGGCGATAGATACAAACGGTAATGAAACAGCCTGGATAGTAAAAGAAGTTAGTATTACATCTCAGACAACTCAGGGTCAGGATAATACCGAGGATAACACGCAAGATAATACGCAAGATAACACTCAAGATAATACTCAGGATAATACCCAAAACGATACGCAAGATAATACTCATGATAATACACAGAATACTTCCGATAACAAATGCCCGAATGTAAATATAACAAGCCCGTCATCAGGAACGGCATCTTCGTCTGGATTTACTTTCGCAGGTACCGCAAGTGACGCAGGCGGTATTTCACAGGTCCTGATATGTGGTAAGATCGTCGGTGTTGACGGTTTTACTATTAATAAACAGCAGGCTAGTTATAATTCACAGACAGGCCAGTGGCAATATTCGGTCCAATCCCAGCACATGGCAGCAGGTGGGGCATTAAAATTATGGGTAAAGGCAATTGATGCTAGTGGTAATGAGACTGGTTGGATAGTAAAGGATCTTAATATAAGCGGGTAATCTGATATTCTTCCGTAAGTTTAAAATTCCTGTAAATAACAATACTAGTAATTTATTTTCAATCTGCCTCCTAAGCAGTGTATAATAAATTTTTAAAAGTATACTGGAGGAAATAAAATGCCCAGGGCAGCCAGAGTTATCTTAATATGTTTGTGCTTCAGTATATTTACATATATATGCTCGCCCCTAGCCCAGAGTGATTCTGCCTTTATCCCAAATCAATTAATCATTAAAGTCAGGCCCTCTGTTGTAGATATTAATAAAGGCAGTGTTGCTTTTACGTCAGAAGAAATAAATAATTTAAATAAAAAGTATAACCTTGTTTCTGCCAGGCAGATATTTAATGTTAAAAATTCTTTGGATGAGGTAGCACAAAAGTTTAAACAAAGGATGAAACGCTCACCTTACAGCAGGCTGGAGTCTGAAGAGAGTTTTTCTCAAGCCTTAGCTCAGGATGAAATAGATTTGCATCCCATTTTTATTCTTACATTCCCTCAAAATACTGATATTGAAAAATTGTCTGGTCTTTATGAAGAAAAAAAAGATGTTGTCTTTGCCGAACCTAATTATAAGGTCTACTGCCTTATAACTCCTGATGACGCTTATTACGGCGAACAATGGGCATTGCAGAAAATAAATCTCCCCCAGGCATGGGAGATAACAACAGGAAGCAGCGGTACAATTATTGCCGTTCTTGATAGCGGTATAGAGGTAAATCATCCTGATATCAAAGCCCGTCTCTGGAAGAATGAGGCTGAGACAGATAATCAGGTTGATGATGATAATAACGGGTTTGTTGATGATATAAACGGTTTTAATTTTGTTTCTGATAACGGACTTATACAAGACAGGTACGGACACGGAAGTTTCGTAGCAGGAATTATTGGCTCAGGCACGTTGAATCAACAGGGTATTGCAGGGGTTGATTGGTACGCGTCTGTTATGCCCGTCAAAGTTGTCTCTGACCAAGGAGAAGGCAATATTATTTCATTAAGCAGAGGCATTTTTTATGCGGCAAATAACGGAGCGGATATTATAAATTTAAGCATAGGAACTCATGTAGAAGAAAGTAAGTTGCTCGCCGAACTCATCTCTTATGCTTCTTCTTTAGGTTGTATTATTACCACAGCTGCGGGCGGGGATGGGGAGGGAAACTTTTATTATCCAGCTGGTGATGCAGGAGTTATTACTGTGGGGGCTTCTGATAAAGATGATATGGTTGCCGATTTTTCCTTCTTTAAAGATATTCCTGACATTGCCGCACCGGGTGTGGACATTATTTCTTTACGGAGCAGAGTTTCTCAAATGAAATCCGAAGGAGAACGAGATGAGCTTTACATTACAGCCGGCGGAACAAGTGCATCGAGTGCTTTTGCATCAGGCGTTATAAGTCTTATGCTTTCGGTTAATCCTGACCTTTACGAGGAGCAGGTAAAAGGATTATTACAAAGCACAACCGATGATCTGATTATAAAAGAGGAGAAGGCATTATACGGCAGAATCAATGCTTACAAAGCTGTGATTGCAGCACAGGAAAGTAAGGGAGTAGATTTTTATGAATATGAATATTTATTAGATATACTCATGAATGGAGAATGGGAGGATCAGAAGAAAGCTGCGGATTCTCTTGTAGATATAGGGAGCAGCGTTGTTCAGCTGCTTCTTAATTTATTGCAGGATCCGGATATTAATCTATCGGTCGGGCAAAAAGGGATTTTGATTCATACCCTGGGAAGAATTGGTTCTGAGCGGGCAGTGCCTTATTTAATGAATTCATTAAATGGAGAAGGCAACAATTACCTGCGGCGTAATATTGTTGATGCATTAGGAAAGATTGGAAGCCCTCTGGCTAATGATGTACTCGTAGGATCTCTTTCGGATGTAAACGCAGGAGTGCGCGCACGGGCCATGAGAGCACTGCGCGGTATAGCAGACCAGAGC
>CAZLCT010000048.1:18414-19217 GCA_964558015.1 uncultured bacterium
CAGCGATACAGTAAGAGGACGGCTTAGTGACAGCAGTGAACAGGTACGTTTCGAAACTGTTGACACCATAGTTGCGATTGAGGATAAAGAAAGTGTTGATGTCTTTTTGAATAAGATTAATGAACATGAAGTAGATCAGTCGTTCAAAGATTATATGGTTAATGCAGTAGGTGAGTTAGGAGATATAACGGCCCTGGGGCGCCTCGAAAGTTACCGCGATGAACTCTTGAGGAGAGAGCCCGAGCAAAAAATACTGCATTTTCAATGGGAGCAGTCGGTCAAAGAGGTAAATGATGCAATTGATAAAATAAAGAACAGGTGAGAGTAATAAATTCATACCTATGCCCATTTCCCTCTTAATTTTAAGTAAAAATATCGGGAATATTTTTCCCTTTTTTTATCCTCATAATTGCCTTATAATGACCTCCCATGAATAGCGGAACGTTATACCTAGTTGCAACACCCATAGGAAATTTGAAGGATATTACTCTGCGCGCAATTGAGGTATTAGGAGAGGTTGACGTTATTGCAGCAGAGGACACACGCAACTCGAGGAAGCTATTATCTCATTATGATATTAAAACCCCGCTCGTCAGTTACCATGATCATGTGGAACTTAAAAAAGCCGGGCATTTGATTAATGAGTTGAAGAATGGAAAAGATATAGCTTTAGTTTCTGACGGCGGCACTCCTCTTATCAGTGATCCGGGTTTCAATCTTTTGCGCCGTGCTCTGGAAGAGAATATCAAGATTATTTCAATTCCGGGTCCTTCTGCTTTTGTGAGCGGATTGATTTTAAGCGG
>CAZLCT010000049.1:0-18985 GCA_964558015.1 uncultured bacterium
TCAATCGGCTAAATAATTACTAAATTTCAATCCTTTCCTTATTTTATTTTAAGTATTTGATTTTTATTATGTTATAAAAAAATGTCCGTAGTATTTATATAGGTTGGCTGAATTAAAAAATTTGAGGCAATTTAGCGGATCTGATTTATACTTAATCCTTTTCCGTCAATACCAGATGTTGCTAAGGTAGTCAAACCTCCGGAATCTCTTCCTCTTTTATCTGCCTGTGTATTAGCAATTGCTTTTCTGTTTCTTTTAGTCCTCGTTACAACACGATTACTTCCCCCTGCTGATGTCAGATTTCTTGCCCTCTGTTTTGTATTTATTGTAATATTAGAACTCGTTTGAGTTTTTACGGTTTGAGTATTTGTTGACTGCACTCTAGTACTTCTGCTTCCACTGCTTTTAACTTTATTATTGTTTGAAGTTTGTACTGAACCGCCTGTTGTGCTAAGGGACGATTTGGCTTTTACAGATTGAGATGTTTCGATGGGGTCATTACTTAATTCACTTAACGAATATTGAATTTGACGTTTCATTTTCATCTGAACAGAATTTTCAAATGCTAATGCTTGCTCAAATGAAGAAACAGGACCAATCATAAAAATATTCCTTTATATAAGTTTTTTATCACTCTATACTCTTCATTTAATATAACGTCTCTTGATTTAAACTTCTTTAGTAAGAGATATTGAAGTTTACAATATGGTGGAAAATAAAAATGGCGTTTAATAGTTAGGATGAGGAAAATATTTGGAAAGATTCGATTTTGTCTTTAACAGCATCAAAAACTTCTTCAACCCTTATATTTCCTATTCTTTCTTTTGCAATTACAGTATGTCCCTCTCCCCACGGTCTTGATTCCTCGGGAATTGAGCGCTCTTTCCCGAAAAGTGCGATCACAGGAATACCGCACGCAGCTGCAATATGCATAGGACCAGTATCATTAGAAATAAATAAATCACACTTATTAATAACCGCTGATGCCTCTGTCACAGTAGTCTTGCCGGCTGCAATTGCAGGTTTTCTTTTCATTGGGTCAATCATATCCGCTACAATAGTCTTAGCTTCATGGCAGGAGCCTGTAATAATAATTTTCACATTTAACTCATCCTGTAATCTCCGCACTAATTTCCTGAATTTTTCAATTGGCCATCTTTTATCTTTAGAAAACGCGCCTACCTGCATACCTATCTTAATGTCATCTTCAGCAATACTTTCCTTGCTTAAAAAATCACGGGCAAAACTCTCGTCACGAGGCCCAATATATATCTTAGGATATAAATCTTTAGCTTCCGCTTTTATGCCGATATCCTGCAAAATTCTAGAATAAATATCAGCAAAATTATATTTAAATTTTGACCTTAAGCCTTCTTGATTTGACATTATATATGAAAATTTTGCTGTCTCCTTGCCGTGAATTACAAATTTACATTCTCTATCCAGGACGCGTCCCAAAACATATTTAGGCTTAATATAACGAATGGCCAAAGCCCCAAATTCAGAAAATGGATTAATCACAAGATCAAATTGTTGTATTTTAAGCGAATTCAATAAGTCAAAAACAGGCAAACACATATGAAGTATAGTTTTTTTACTGCTCATAAAATCCCGAATCTCCTTATGAGGAAGCGTCATAACAGTATCAATATGAGGATCTTTAGAGAGAATTTCATTCGCGGGAGAAAGCGTAAGACATGCGAGAAAACATTTGGGATATCTTTCTTTAAAAATGCGAAAAAGAAATGTAGAACGGATTACATCTCCTATACGATCAAGATTAATAAAAAGGACTTTCTTAAAATTCACAACCTGCTTCCCTTCTCAAATGTTTCTGCATATGATTCATAGCTGAAAAGAAAGTACGTAATAAGCATGCCTAATTCAGCGTCATTTAATGAAATTCCTTTAATGAACCTCTCACGAAAAAAAGAAATACATTCCTTATAGTTGCCAAAAAAACTTTTCCCTAGCCCGCTCGTTCTGAGATAATCAATCTGAGAGATTACATTCTTCTTTACCTCGTATAAATCATTTAAAGTGGTCTTTAAATGCAATTTGATATCCTCTTCAAAAGACTTATAGCGATCCCACCGTTCATATAATGAAAGAAAATCGTATCTAATTGTTGTAGCATCGTACGGTATAAAGTCATTGAGGAATGTCTTGATCTTCTGTTTAACACATAATGCTCTCTCATCAACAATAATAAATACCCTTTTATCATTAAATAAAAAACTAAAATCCATAAGTGAAAGAGCCTTCTTGAAAATAAAAGGGTGTGGCTCTATGATGAGCATTTTCTGCTCTGGCCCTAATCTATTAAATAGATTTATCCCCTGATACCCTAACCCAAATCCAAATAAAATAAAAAGATTAATATTCTTGAAATATACTCTTTTGGCTAAAACATCCCCTTCTTTCGAGGGATTATAAAAACTATGAAGATATTTTTCTCTACCTTGATTAGAAATTACCTTTATGGTAGATGAGCCGTCCTTAGCACGAACAATATGGAAAGAACTATCTTCATTTGGTATAAAATTAAGCCTCTGGACCAATGAACTAAAATAAAAATCCAGGCTCTCACAATTTTTTTTAAAATAATCCTCCGACATAATAAAACCCCAAATAAAGCAAAAATATTAAGTATCTATCTAAGTTTTATATGAGTATAACATAGAATCTCTTGTAATGACAATGTGTAAAGGTATATACTAATTAGAAGTATGAAGACTTGTGTAATTATTCCAGCTTTTAATGTAGCACGTACAATATACGATGTAATTATTTCTGCGAAAAAGATTACACCAAGTATCATTGTTATTGATGATGGTTCGAAAGATAAAACAGCAGATATCGCAAAAGGAACCGATGTTAAAGTAATAACCCACAAAAACAATCTGGGTAAAGGAGCGGCATTAAAAGACGGCTTTCTCTACGCAATTAATAATCATTATGATGCAGTCATTACTTTGGACGGTGACGGACAACATGATGCAGAGGATATACATAAACTCCTTTCTCTTTCATCCGAAGCAGATATTATCATAGGCTCAAGAATGGGTGATACACGTCTAATGCCAAAGCCAATGTTATTAACAAATATTTTTTTATCATCCCTCACATCCTTTTTTGCAAAACAAAAAATCTACGACAGCCAGTCAGGTTTACGCCTAATTAAATCTTCTGTCCTAAAAAAAGTATCTTTAAAACATAATCATTATGAGGCGGAAACCGAGCAGCTTATCAAAGCAGGCAAATTAGGATTCATTATTAAAGAAGTACCTATTAAAACTATTTATCATAAAAAATCGGTACGCTCAACCGTTATAATTGATACGTGGCGCTTCATAAAATTATTCCTCTCGCCTTCTCTATATTTTTACCAAAAATCTTAAATAATTCTTAATCCCATGCTATTGTGACAATATCTATATACAACTTTATTTCTTGCCATTTTTTTGCTCTCCAGATACAATTAAACTAATCTGTTGAGAGTGTTAAATATAAAGATTTTTTAAAAAAATATAAACGATATACTTATGTTCCCAATAAAACTTATAATCTTATCCCTCTTAGCTTTTTCCCTAACCTCGGTCCACGCCTTCCTCTCATGGGCTGATATGCTTGAGATGAAAAACGGAGAAATAATTGAATGTGTTATTGTTTTAGAAAGCATGAGCGATATGAAAGTTGAGGTGCCTATTGGTAAAATTAGTATACCAAAAAATACAGTTGCCAAAATTTCTCGTTATTCAAAGGGAAAAAATGATGCACTTATAGAAAAATGGAGAAAGGCAAAAATTGCACACAAACAAAAAGCTACTAGAGAATCAACTTATATTAGGCCAAAGGAGGGGGAGCATCTTATCCATTATAAATCCAAATGGCTGACTATGGAAGAATATACGAAAATAAAGGAAAAATTACGAGAGAAAAAAGAGGAGCATCTTAGGATGAAGGAAGAAGAATTTCAAGAACAACTACTTCAGAAAGAACGTGTTCGTCTTAAGGAAGAAACTATCGAAACTATAGAACAAGGCCGCAAAAGACGCTCTAAAGTGGCTAACGAAATTCTTGATGGAGACGAGTGGCTGATTTCACAAAGTACAAATTTTATACTCTTTTTCAATGAAGATAAAATACCACCTTCATTAAAAAAAATAGAGAAAGTGAGCGAACTTTTCTTTGATAAGCTGCGTGGTGATTTAAATTTAAAAAAATATTTTTCATTCGATGAAAAAATTGAGGTATATCTCATACAAGACAATCAACTTTGGGAAAAAATGTTAAAAGAAACCTCTCAAGAAAAAAATATTTTTGCCTTTTCTAATCATTACAAGCGAGAAATTTTCCTTGATATAACCATAAAAGAAGAACATTTTATCCCGAATTTTGCCCACGAATTAAGTCATATATTTTTAAAAGAGTTCACAATAACAAACTTTTCAAAAAAACATTTTATACCCCTCTGGCTTAATAAAGGGTTTGCAAATTACGAGGGAGCTTTATTTGATTATTCTTTACCCAAGAAAGACCTTATCAACGCTATTTATAAAAATTACTATATTAAACTTGACGAGCTTCTATGTCTCTATATACTTCCCAAAGATAACCATAAAAGAAAACTTTTCTACGCAGAGGCAGCAAGTTTGGTCGATTTTATGCTCACAACTCATGGACGCAAAAGGTTTAATAAATTTATAACTACTTTAATACAAAAATACTATGAGGAAGAAAAACATCCTGATAAGCTTACAGTGAAAAAGGTGCGTAAAATACTCCTTTCGACTATTAAGGAAACATTTCTAGCAGATTATTATGCAGGCTATTCAAGTTTCGAGGAGGCATGGCTGAGGTATGTAACAGCATAGGAAAAGCGTGCTTTTCCCCAAATACTAAAACACTTCAAAAGCATCTTTAATTAATGAAAAATCAAAATAGTCGCTTTCTTTTCTGTATAATACTTCTACAATATCAAAACGATGTTCATCAAATTTAGTCCTGTACTCATGCATATAAAAGCGCGCCGTAGTAATGAGTTTCTTTTGTTTTCTTCTGCTGATTGCCTCTGCCGGAAATCCAAACTGAGAGCCGGCTCGTGTTTTTATCTCAATGAAACATAACGATTTTCCCTCACGTGCAATGACATCAATTTCGCCAAAGTGACAACTATAATTTGTTGTAATTATATCATACCCGTGTGCAATTAAATATTCTATTGCTTTGGCTTCACCTTCTTTTCCTAAAATATAATGAAAACTTTTCTCCATTGATTATCTCATTCAAGATATGTCTTTACCCACGATATGCAGTACGTTTTCTGCCATTATGAGAGAGGGTTCCTCTCACAGGCCTAAAACTCATTCGATGTACAGGGGAAGCTCCAAAACGAGCCAATAACCGCTTATGTTCTTTAGTGGGATATCCCTTATGCTTATTAAAGAAATATTGAGGATATTCGGCATGAAGCTTAATCATAAGTTCATCACGTGTAACTTTTGCAATAATAGATGCTGCAGCTATAGAAGCGCATATGCCGTCTCCACCTTTAATACAGTGCATATCTATAGAAACATCAATTTTCATAGGACCATCAATTAATACATACTCAGGCTGGATAGGAAGGTCCTGAACGGCCCGCTTCATTGCAAGGCGGGTTGCTTCATAAATATTTATTTTATCTATAATTTTTTCACCTATAATACCTACACCGACTTTCGAATGTATAAGTATTTCGTGATAAATTTTTTTTCTTTTTTTAGGAGAAAGTTTTTTAGAATCATTAATCCCATCAATGATCCTATGTCTGGGAAGAATAACAGCAGCTGCAACAACCGGACCGGCAAGAGGACCGCGTCCTGCTTCATCGACACCGGCAATACTTTTTAATCCTTGGCGAAGAAGTCTTTTTTCAATTATGTACATACTCATAAAATGTAACTCATGGCTGCATGCACATCAGGAAAATAAAACTTATTTTTCATTTAAGTAAAAAACCAAATTTTTTAACAATTTACTTTTTATCACGCAAATAATAAAGTTTAGACCGCCGTACTTTAGTATGTTTCAAGACTTTAATCTTCTCTACCATGGGAGAATGTAAGGGAAAAACCTTTTCAACCTTATCTGTGCTTCCTTTTGATTCTTTAAGCACGGTAAATGTTTCGCCCATTCCTTTTCCCCTGCGCCGGATAACTCTGCCTTCAAAAACCTGTGTCCTGATTTTATCACCCTCAGAAACTTTTTGAAACACCTTAACAATATCACCGACTTTAAAATTCGGTATATTTTTCTTAAGATAATCCTTCTCAACAATCTCAATAGCCTTCATAATTTTTACCCTTTCTTTTTCTTAATCTTAAGCAATAAATCCTTCCTTTTCTTCCTCGTATTTTCAATTGCTTTAGTGCGCCGCCATTCATCAACGGCTCTATGGTTGCCCGAGGCAAGAACTTCCGGTACAGTATACGTCCTGAATTTTCTCGGCCTTGTATAATGAGGATAATCCAGATAATGACCCTGGAATGACTCATGTCGTAGGGACTCTTTATTTCCCAAAACACCAGGAATAAGCCGTACGACCCCGTCAATCAAACAAAGAGCTGCTGCTTCACCTCCAGTTAATACATAATCTCCTATGGATATCTCTTCATCAACAAGATGTTCCCTGACGCGTTGATCCATACCTTCATAATGACCGCAAAGAAGAATAAAGCCATTCAACCGGGAAAGTTCTTTAAGTTTTTTTTGATAAAGCGGCTTTCCCTGTGGCGTAAGATAAATAACCCGCCGCCTAGGGTGTTTGATTAATATTTTTTCAATACATTCAAAAATCGGTTCAGGTTTCATTACCATACCCGGACCGCCGCCAAATGGCTTATCGTCACAAGTTTTATGCAAATCATGCGTATAATCACGCAAATTATGTATATTAATTTTAACAAACCTTTTATTCTGCGCAATTTTAACAATTGACTCACTCAATGGGCTTGTAAAAAATTGAGGGAATAATGTTACAACATCTATATTTAACGACTTACGTTTCATGATTCACGCCTTAGAACTAACCACGACATACCCCGCACACAAATGGGGTAAGAAATCGTAAATTTTACTGTATATTCACTTTCTTCAACAAAGATTCAACTTGTTGCGTGGGTTGAGCGCCAACCGATAACCAATATTTTATACGCTCCTCATTAATGTCAAGTTCAGCAGGATCTGAAGTCGGATTATAAAAACCTAGCTCTTCAATATGCCGTCCGTCCCTAGGTGAACGTGAATCTGCTGCAACAACACGCCAGCACGGATTGTTCTTTGTCCCTATTCTTTTAAGCCGTAATCTAACTGCCAATTTTACACCTCCTAATTTTTTATATTCAATCTATCTTATTACTTAATTCATAATCACTTAAAAACCACAATAAAAGTATTTAATTAAGGCTCAAATAGTAAACAATTTTCTAACCGCTGTCAACCGAGTATTTTTTAACCTGCACCGTGGACACAAGAGGCAATTATTCCCTTTCTCTTCGTATAACAGCTCCTACATTCGATAGTTTCTCTTCTATTCGTTCATATCCACGGTCAAGATGATAAACACGATGGATTTCCGTATAATCATCCGCAACTAATCCGGCTAAGACTAAAGCGGCACTTGCGCGTAAATCAGATGCCATAACAGGAGCACCGGAAAGTTTTTTAACTCCGGTAATAATGGCACTTGAACCTTCAAGGAATATTTTAGCACCCATACGGTTTAACTCACTAATATGGATAAAACGGTCCGGATAAATCTTCTCCGTTATAACACTAATGCCGGGAGTTATGGCCATAAGTGCCATCATCTGTGCCTGTAAATCAGTGGGAAAACCAGGGTAAGGAAGAGTAGTTACGTCAACCGGTTTAAGCCGCCTCTTTCCTTTAACACGGATTTTATTATTAAATGTCTTAATCGAAATTCCGCATCTCTTCAATTTGTCAATCAGTACATTATTATGTGCTGGAAAAACGTTCTTAAGAAGGAGTTCCCCTGCAGTAACAGCTGCAGCAATCATATACGTGCCGGTTTCGATTCTATCAGGTATCACAACATGAAGCACACCTTTTAATTTTTTTACTCCCTGTACTTCTATCATATGACTGCCTGCTCCTTTTATCTTAGCCCCCATTTTTGTTAAAAAGTGGACTAAGTCAACAACCTCCGGCTCACAAGCTGCGTTTTCAATACGGGTCGTACCTTGAGCACAGGTAGCAGCCATCAATACATTAATTGTTCCCAAAACAGACGAACCAAAAGCTCCTCCTAAATAAATATCAGCCCCCCTTAAACGGGGAGCAGTTGCTACAACATATCCGTGTTTTATCTTTATCTTTGCACCTAAAACTTCTAACCCTTTTAAATGAAGATCAATGGGACGAGCACCGATAATGCACCCTCCAGGCAAAGAAACTTCAGCCTTACCAAAGCGTGCTAGAAGAGGGCCTAAAACACAAAATGAAGCACGCATAGTGCTAACCAACTTATAAGGAGCCACAGTTTTCAAAGACCTAGATGATTTAAGAGTAATACTATTCTTCCCCTTGGTAACCTGCATACCGAGGGTACGTAATATCTTTATCATTGTAGCAACATCACGAAGGTCAGGAACATTCTCAATTACAGTCTCCCCTTCTGCCAGCAATGACGCCGCTAAAATAGGCAAAACTGAATTTTTAGCCCCAGAAACTTGGACTTCGCCCCGTAGGCGTTTTCCGCCCTCAATAACTATTTTATCCATAAGTATTAACTCGTATTATTAATTATTTATGCTAACCTAAACATCCCCCGCCCTCCGGGCACCCCCTTTAGTAAGGGGGACTTCCGAGCTTTGTACATCCCCCCTATCAAGGGGGGTAAGGGGGGGTGTAACAGTTACAAATTAACCCCTCTCAGCAATAATTACTCTATCAAATCCACAATAATCCTTATATACCTCTATATCAACAAAACCATTTTCTTCAAGAATGTCCCAAACCGCAGCGGCCTGATTTGAACCAATTTCAAAAGCAATTAATCCACGCTTGGACAAAAAAGGAGCCGCATTATAAATTATCTTACGATAAAAACTTAATCCATCATAGCCGTCACTCAAAGCCTCCACGGGTTCAGCGTGTATTTCTTTATCCAACGAATATAATTCACAAGAAGCAATGTAAGGCGGGTTTGATATAATCAAATCAAACTTTCTATCATTACTAATATTAGAAAAACCATCACTCTTTAGAAACTCAATCCTTTCATAAACACCGTTACTAACTGCATTGTCTCGAGCCAAGGCCAGGGCTTTATCTGAAACATCAACAGCCAGGACTTCAACCTGAGGTAGATAGTAAGCAAGACTAATCGCAATATTTCCAGATCCCGTTCCTATATCTAAAACAGTGCGGACATTTTCTCCACCTAATCGTTTTAATGCTTCCAAAACAAGAAGCTCGGTCTCGGGACGGGGAATAAACACACCTTCATGCACCTTGAGGTTACAATCTAAGAAATCAACTCTTCGGGTAATATACTGAAGAGGATATCCATCGCCACGTTTACGTAAAAGAGAAAAGTAACCTTTTATGTTTTGCCGGCTAAAAGTATCTATGTTATGACGTAGATAAAGGTCGGAACGTTTTTCACGGCATAATACATGCTGAAGAAGTTTTTCGCTATTTACACGAGGAGAAGCAACATCTCGTTTAGTCAAATAGCGCTCGCCGAGTGAAAGTAATTTAAAAGTATTTAGTTTCATAACAATCAAACCATATAATATTTCGTATCTAACCGATCTGTCATTAAATTTCTTATAGTTTTATAAACTGAACAGGACTTTTTTGGCCAATTTTAACTTCTACTCTTTTTTTTAACGTCTTTATCTCCAATGCCTGCCAGCTTTTTATCACGATAATCTTTCTCTAATGCTTCAACAAAGGCATCAAGCTTACCTTCAAGAATATCTTCTAAAGAATAAAGGGTTAAATTAATCCGATGATCCGTCACCCGTTTATCAGGAAAATTGTATGTCCTAATACGCTCGCTTCTATCCCCGCTGCCCACCTGTTTCTTTCTATCCTGAGCGATTTCCTCTGCTTTATCCCGCTGTATTTTATCAAGCAAACGAGCTCGCAAAACGCGCATTGCTTTAGCCTTGTTTTTATGCTGACTTTTCTCGTCCTGACAAGTTACCACAAGGCCGGTCGGGATATGTGTAATACGTACGGCCGAATCAGTCGTGTTTACGCTTTGCCCGCCCGGTCCAGAGGAACGATATACATCAATCCGTAAATCATTTGAATTTATCTCAACTTCAACCTCTTCTGCCTCAGGCAAAACCGCAACGGTTACCGCAGAAGTATGAATCCTTCCGCTGCCTTCGGTTACAGGGACTCGCTGCACCCTATGTGTACCGCACTCGAACTGAAAATATTTATATACACTTTTACCGGAAATCCCAAAAATAACTTCCTTAAAACCTCCTATTCCGGTAGGATTTGTATTCATTACTTCTACTTTCAATCTTTTGCTCGATGCATACTTCGAATACATACGAAAAAGGTCACCTACAAAAAGAGCCGCCTCTTCCCCGCCCGTGCCTGCTCTTATTTCAACGATTATATTTTTATTTTTATTAACATCATCTTCTTCTAAGAGCAGGTCCTCCAGATCTTTTTTAATATCTTGCAATTTTTCTTTACAAGAATTGATTTCGTCCTTATACAAACTTAAGAGATCTTTATCGTTTTTTTCATTCCTGAGGAGCACTTCGGCATTCAGAAGCTCTTCGTGGATTTTTTTATATTGCCGGTATTTTTTTACCAACTCAGATATACCAGACATTTCTTTTGCTAGAGGCTGGAACTTATTTTGATTTTTTACAATCACAGGATCAGAAAGTAACCCCTCGAGCTCATCATAGCGTTCTTCAATTTTATCTAATCTTTTAAACATATATCACACCAAATAACAACAGCAAATTATTAAGCATTCTCCGAGTTGTTTTCTTCCGGCACATCAGAAGATTCCGCCTTTTTCTCTTTTCTGTATTTTTTCTTAAACTTTTCAATTCTGCCGTCAGAATCAACAAACTTCTGTTTACCGGTAAAAAAAGGATGACATTCAGAACAAATATCGATGTGAATATCTCCTTTGGTGCTCCGGGTCTCAATAACGTTACCGCACGCGCAGCGTATTGTCACTGGCTGATACTTCGGATGAATTTTCTTTTTCATTTAATAAACTCCTTGTTATTTTTTATACTTTTTTAACAATCATTAAATTTCAAAAAAGCTTAAGTAACTCTATTTAGACTCATCAAAAATTCAGCATTTGTTTTGGTCTTCTTAATCCGGTCTATTAAAAGTTCCATTGCTTCCACGGGATTAAGTTCATTAAGAACCTTTCGTAAAATCCATACCCTGTTTAACTCATCAGGATGCATAAGCATCTCTTCTTTACGGGTATTAGTCTTTTTAACATCAATAGCAGGATAAATCCTTCTCTGGAACAGATTCCTGTCAAGTTGAATTTCCATATTGCCCGTTCCTTTAAACTCTTCAAAAATTACTTCATCCATACGTGAACCGGTATCAACGAGGGCTGTAGCTATTATTGTAAGAGAGCCTCCTTCTTCAATATTACGCGCAGCTCCGAAAAAACGTTTAGGACGATGAAGCGCGCTTGAGTCAACTCCACCAGACAATATCTTTCCAGAATGGGGAACCACAGTATTATATGCTCTAGCAAGACGTGTAATACTGTCTAATAAAATCATAACGTCTTTCTTATGTTCAACCAAACGTTTTGCCTTCTCTAAAACCATTTCAGCAACCTGCACATGGCGTTCTGCTGGTTCATCAAAAGTGGAGGAAATTACTTCCCCTTTCACCGAGCGTTGCATATCAGTGACCTCTTCGGGGCGTTCATCAATTAAAAGCACTATAAGAACAACCTCTGGATAGTTTGCCGTAATACTATTTGCTAATTTTTGCAGTAATATTGTCTTACCGCTATAGGGAGAAGCAACAATAAGGCCACGCTGTCCCTTGCCGAGTGGAGACAGTAAATCCATAATACGCATGGAAACATCATCGGGTTTATTTTCAAGCAAAAGGCGTTCATCCGGATATAATGGAGTCAGGTTGTCGAAAAGAATTTTATCACGAGCCTTCTCAGGATCTTCAAAATTTACCTCCTCAACTTTAAGCAATGCAAAATAACGTTCGTTTTCTTTGGGAGGACGTATTTGCCCGCCGACCGTATCCCCGGTTCGCAGGCTAAACTTCCGTATCTGAGAAGGTGAAACATAAATATCATCCGGACAAGGCAGGTAATTATAATTTGGAGAACGAAGGAAACCGAAACCGTCCTGTAATATTTCCAACACTCCTTCTCCAAACATAAGTCCGTTTTTCTCGGTTCTCGACTGTAAAATCCGAAAAATAAGTTCCTGTTTTTTAAGGCCGGTTACGCCAGTGACCTTAAACTTTTTCGCAAGATCATGAAGCTCAGCAATCTTCATTTTCTTTAAAGCCGCAACATCCAAACTTTCAGCTAATTTGTCAGTAGCCATTTACTTCTCTCCTGTTTCTTTATTGTTTGTTTTGAATTATTCTAACAATCTCTTTCCAAATTGTGTTCGCCTGCAATATCCCCTTGCTTAAATTAATAGTATCTATTGCCCAGTCAGCCATTTTTTTCTTTCTAGCCAATGGCATCTGGGTTTTAATTCGCGCAAGCGCCTGTTTGCGCGAAATATTATCCCGTTTTATCAAACGACGGACTTGTTCCCGCTCATTGCACCATACGACAATAGTTCGATCAACATACCTTTGAAATCCCGTCTCAAAAAGAAGCGGAATGTCAATAACTAAAATGCCTCGTGCTTTACTAATATTTTCAAAAATCTTACTGAAAACAAAAGGATGAACGATTTGTTCCAAGGCTTTTCGTTTACTTTTATTTTTAAAAATTATTTCCCCGAGTCTCTTCCGATCTATTTTTTTATTACGATCGAGAATCTTTTTACTAAACAGTTTTATAATTTGGCGATAAGTATGAGTATTTTGCCTTAAAGCCCGGTGTGCAAGCTCATCACAACACACCGTCTGTGCTCCAAACTGTTTAAATAGGCATAAAATGGTTGTCTTTCCGGTAGCTATCCCGCCTGTAAGGCCGATAATTAATTTTTTATGAGTGTGCTTCGGTTTTGCCATACCAGTTATCACTTACGGTAATATCAACATTAAGGGGAACGCTTAGCTTCAGAGTATTTTCCATGCTTTTCTTTACAAGGGAAAAAATTGCGTCTTGATCACGCCTCGCAATGTCAAAAACGAGTTCATCGTGAACTTGCAATATCATAATTGCATCAAGCCTATGCTTTTCGATTTCGCTCTGAATCTCAATCATAGCTTTTTTAATAATATCCGCAGCAGATCCTTGAAGAGGTGCGTTCATAGCGGCACGTTCAGCAAACTGCCGAACATTAGCATTTTTACTGTTAATATCAGGAAAATATGAAAGACGCCCTAAGATAGTCCTCAGATATCCCTGATCCCGTGCTGTCTGCTTTAGGGACTCAAGATAGTCTTTTATCTTGGCGTAACGTTCAAAATATGAATTAATAAAAGAGCTTGCTTCTCCGACAGGAATATTTAAATCACGCGATAGGCCGTACGGCGTTTTTCCATAAATAATACTGAAATTAATTGTTTTAGCAAAATGACGCATCTCGGGGGTAACATTTTTCCCCTTTACCCCATAAAGTAAAGTGGCAGTAAATTTATGAATATCAAGGTTATGACAAAATGCATCAATTAATTTTTCATCTCCGGAAAAATGAGCAAGCAGCCGTAATTCAATTTGAGAATAATCAGCAGAAAATATTTTTCTCCCCTTACCTCGCGGAATAAAAGCTTTCCTGATTTCTCGTCCGACCGTTGTTTTAACAGGAATGTTCTGCAAATTAGGGTCAGAACTGCTCAAACGTCCGGTTGAGGTAATTGTCTGGTTAAATGACGTATGAATCATACCTGTTTCAGGATTGATTAAAGCAGGCAAAGCATCAAGATACGTCGATCTTAATTTAGCATATTCACGATATTCGAGAAGATAACGCGGAAGATCATGCTCCTCTGAAAGCTTCTCAAGAACGCTGACATCCGTTGAATAACCGGTCTTTGTCTTTTTAACTACCGGGAGCTTAAGCTTTTCAAATAATATGACGCTTAATTGTTTAGGCGAATTTATATTAAATTCCTCACCGGCGGTTTTATAAATCTTGGCCGTTAACCGAGCTATTTCTTTTTCGGCCTCCTTTGACAATTTCTTTAATAATGAAACATCGATTTTTACTCCGTTCATCTCCATAACGCTTAATACTGAAACAAGAGGCATTTCAATATTAAAAAATAATGAATCGACTTTTTGTTTCTTTAATTCCTTTAGAAGAATCGGAACAAGCCGAAAAACACAGTCAGCATCTTCGCAAGCATATTCTGAAACCCTTTTCGCATCAACTTTATCAATTGTTACTTGATTCCTGCCCGTACCTACAATGTCTGTATACTTAATTTTATTTATATTTAAATACTCTAATGAAATGTCATCAAGATTGTTATTTAACTTTGAAGGATTAATAAGATAAGCAGCAATCATAGTATCAAATGCAATACCCGAGAGTTTTATGCCGTATCTGGTGAGTACAATATTATCGTACTTTATATTTTGACCGTATTTCTTCACTGTTTCATCTTCCAGAACAGGCTTCAATGCAGTAATAACTTTACTAAGAGGCAGACCTTTTTTAGATGCAATATCATTATATGAAAGAGCTATATAATATGCCTCGTGTGCTTTAAAAGAAAAACTAAGTCCCACGAGATGCGCGCGAGAGGGATTCCGAGATGTGGTTTCAGTATCAAGAGAAAATTCTTTTACCTTTTTAAATTTTTTTAAAAAATGCTTTAATTCCTTCTCATCTGATATGAGGTGATACAGCCTTTCCTCCTCTTCGGGTTTCTCACCTATATCAATCTCTTTAAGTAAACTCCTAAATTCAAGTTCCTTAAAAAGGGTAAAAAGCTTTTTAACATCGGGCTGTGTAATCTTTAGCTCCAGTACGTTGATATCTATGGGAACAGAACAATCTAATGTTGCCAATTCTTTTGACAATTCGGCTAAGGGGATATTATTCTTAATAAGATTCTGTTTGGAAGAACTTTTTATTTTGCTAATATTTGATAATACCTTATCCAACGAACCAAATTGCTTAATAAGATCAATGGCGGTTTTTTCGCCTATCCCGGGAATGCCGGGAATATTATCGGAGCTATCACCCATTAAACCCATAATATCAGTAACCTGCTCCGGCCCTAATCCCTGATACCGTTCTTTGACTTTCTTCCTGTCATAAATAGTAACTTTATCCCGGTAAGGACTATATACCTTTATGGCTTCATCAACAAGCTGGAGTGCATCTTTGTCCCCAGTTACAACAAAAACATCCAGGCCTTCTTTTTTGAGCTTGTACGCAAGCGTTCCTAATAAATCATCAGCTTCATAGCCTGCCCTTTCGAGGATAGGAATATTATATGCCTTAATGACTTCCTTGATCCGAGGTATCTGTATGACTAAATCATCAGGCATCGGTTTTCTGTGTATTTTATAGTCCTCATATTTCTTATGTCTAAAAGTAGGCTCTTTTCTGTCAAAACATATAGCAACATAATCGGGCGCTTCATCTTTAATTATCTTCCGCATCATTGTCAAAAAACCATAAGTAGCATTTGTCGGCTCTCCTTTGGAATTCGACAAATGCCCGATAGCATAAAATGCCCGGTAACAAAATGAATTACCGTCAAATAAAAACGCTTTTTTTCTCATTGTTTTTTCCCTTAGAAATAAATCGCCTCTGGGATATAAACCACATTATTCCTGATTATCTGAAACATACATTTTTTTAAAAAAATAAAAAACCTCATGTTCTCACCTCTAATGAGGTTCAATCAAAGTATGTTCAGTATCTAAGGTTTTGCATGTAATAATATAAATTTATACATGACTATATATAATCTACATTTAGGGTAATGCTTGAGAGGAAACGACCGAGTGAAGGGAATACGGGCGAGTATTAATCTCAAGCCATGAATGTTTCATTAGCTTTAAAATATGGCAAATTATAGGTAAGTTATTTAAAATTGTCAAGAATTATTTTGTGTTTAAGGAAAGATTATAAGTTGTTTTTTAGCTAATATTTACGAATATTTTTGCAAGTAGCTTTAACAAATATCAACAGATGAATTTTAACTTCCTGAACTTGACTGCTTTGAAAACAAAGCTTGCCTACAAGCGGTATATCACCTAAAACAGGAACCTTATAAAACCCTTTATCCTCACGCTCATCAATTAATCCTCCAATCATTGCAACACCTCCGTTTTCAACCGTAATTGTCGTATCAGCGGTTTGAATCCTGAATACAGGAAGGGTAACTTCAGGTTGCAGAGCATCATCAAGGTCTGCGCTTGCAGCAACATTTATTTTCTGTGTATCCGTTAAATCAACAGTTACAAACTCCGGATGTAATTCTAAAGATATGGTGCCGTCGGCATTAATAGTCGGCGTAACATCTAATATAGTACCCGATTGTGCTATACCGATTGCAGGATCAACTGCCAAGGAGGTAGCACCGACCTCTTCGGCATCAGTTTCTATGCTTTGAATATAATATTGTGCTTTTTCAATTCTCAAGTTTGCCCTTTGATTATTAGCAACAATAAGGCGAGGTGCGGAAATCGTATTGACTTCAGCACGGGATTGCAAAGCATCAATATAAGCTTGTAAATCGAAATGGGAACTCAGGGCAGCGAATGACAACTGTCCACCAATGCTATCCCCTGCGGTATTCGCAACATTAGGAAAATCAATATTTGTGTTATACGTGCCGTCGAATGCTGAATCCGTACCAAAAGTTTTTGATCCTTTGGATCCGAATGCATCAAGCCCTAAATAATCAAGTCCCAGATCATCAATATCAGTAGCACGAACTGTAATAATACGCGATTCTATTTCAACCTGCTGATACTGTGCCCGGCGAAGATCGGATAATATCTTTCCTATTAAATCATGATTGGTGGGAGTATTGCGGACAAAAATTTGTGCGGTCCTTCGGTTGAATACTATATTTGAACCGGGAACGTCAAAGTTAGCCATTTTCTTTAAAATCTGAGTCAGCGATTCTCCGGTAACATGATAAGGAGAAATAATATCATCACCTTTTAAAGATTGAGCAGAAATCGTCTCCACTGACGTTAAATTCTCAACATCAATAGCCCCGGCCTGAGGTAAATTAATGTTTAACAAACAAAAAATCAAACTGAAATAAATGAGCTTTTTCATCGCGCTTTTACATTTTTAACTTTTGCTTTAATAAAAATTAATAAATACGCCCTTTTATCTTCTGTTTTTTCCTGCGTAAATAATAATTTCCCGATCCACGGAATATCACCAAAAAAAGGGACCTTATTAAATTCTTTGGCCTCTTCTTCTGTTATTAAACCGCCTAATACTGCAACACCACCGTTTGGTATTGTTAAATAAGTATCAATTGCCTGTGAAACAAATATCGGTAATACAATGGGGTTTGTAAAAGTATCCCCTCCGGTTATATTTGTAATTGACTCTACATTACTGGTTAGGTCGGCAGTTACATACATAGGATGAAGCTCTAGTCCTATAGTCCCGTCACTGTTGACTAACGGGGTGACATCTAGAATTGTTCCTGACTGAGCCTGTCTTACTTTCGTTTCAAGCTGGAAAAAAACACTTGCGAATGTAGCATCTTCGACCGAATCAAAATTTGCATCGATCTCGGAAATAAAGTTCTGACGCTTTTCTATTTTTAAATGGGCCCGCTGATTATTAAATACTGTAATCTTGGGAGAGGATAATACGTTAACCTCTGTTCTTGACTCCAAAGCATCTATAAATGAACCAAGATCAAAGTCACTGCCTAGGGCAAGGAAAGAAAACTGTCCGCCATAAGTTGTATCATTGAGGGAATTGACAAAAGAATCAAAGCTGCTAAAAGTATTTACCGTGCTCGAATCATGTGGCACCTCCGTTCCGAATTGACGCCCTTTATGTTCAGCTGTATAATCAAATCCTCCAAGGTCAATTCCTAATCCTTTAAAATCAGTGGCTTCTACAGTAACGAGGCGCGCTTCGATTTCTACCTGCTGAAATGAAGCAGAACGCATTTGATTAATAATTTGCTCAATAATGGCATGATTAGACGGGGTCTGCTTAACAAAAATTTGTCCTGTACGGCGATTAAAAACTATATCCGCACCTTTAACATAATCAAAATCAACCATACCATGAATAATATTTACAAGGGATTCGCCTGTAATAGTATAGGGAGCAGTCACATCATCAACTGATATTGACTGTGTAGCAACAGCTTCAAATGAGGTAATTTCATCAGGAGGAATGGAATATGCAATACCCGTTTGTAACGGCAAAAGAATCAATATAAGATATATTACAATATTTCTCATTTTTTATTTAACAGCTTGCCTCTTTTTTTATTCTTCCGTTTCTTCTCCTAATTTAAGATTTGCTCTGAAATCAAAAGGCTCGCTCGGAAAATCAAAAAGTTTTCCAACAAGATCCTGCACATCGTAAACACGTACGACTAAATCCTCTTCAAGCAGTTTCTCCTCGGTTGTAATCCAAATAATATTTTCCTCAAAACGATACTTAAGTCCTTTGGTGCGCAAAATAATATCAAGTGCTTCTTCTAAAGGGATATCTTTTAAATGTATTGTTACCGTCTCATCCCTTGGAACTACGGTTTCATCAATGATAATATTGATGTCATTTGAAACAGCTAAAAACTCAACAACTTCTTTTAACTGTGCTTCGGTAAAATTTATTGAGGGAATAATCTGTTT
>CAZLCT010000050.1:0-18634 GCA_964558015.1 uncultured bacterium
AAAAATCTTTATTTAAAAGAAGTCCCTCACCAGCACGCAGTTGGTCATTGTTATCGGTGTAATTGTATTATTGAGCCATATCTTTCAAAACAATGGTTTGTTAAAATGGCACCTTTGGCTGAGCCGGCAATGGCGGTAGTACAGCAAAAGATTATCAATTTTGTTCCATCAAGGTGGTTTAAGGTATATCAGAATTGGATGGAAAATATACGTGATTGGTGTATTAGCCGGCAGATTTGGTGGGGACATCCGATTCCTGTATGGTATTGCGATGAATGTTCACAGATAAGTGTTTCGCGTGAAGATATTACAAAATGCCTTCATTGCGGTTCATCAAAGATTCAACAAGACCCGGATGTGCTTGATACGTGGTTTTCATCCTGGTTATGGCCTTTTTCAACTCTTGGATGGCCTGATAACACGAAAGACCTTGACTACTTTTATCCGACGACCGTATTGAGTACTGCGCCCGAAATTCTTTTCTTTTGGGTTGCACGAATGATTATGGCAGGACTTGAGTTTGTGGATGAAATACCGTTTCATACTGTTTATCTGCATGGCACTGTTCGTGATGAGACAGGTAAGAAAATGTCAAAATCATTGGGTAACAGTATTGATCCTCTTGATGTTATAGATAAAGTTGGTGCGGATGCATTGCGTTTTGTAATTATTTCGCTTACAGCTCAGGGACAAGACGTATATCTTTCAGAGCAAAAGTTTCTTGTAGGGCGCAATTTTACAAATAAAATTTGGAACGCCGCACGTTTTTCTTTTATGAATCTTAAAGGATTCCAGAAAGGTTCACTCATCCTTAATGTTGATAAGGATAAACTTCTTGCAAGTGACTGTTGGATCGTAAATCAAGCGAATATTCTTATTGAATCAATTACTAATGATTTGAGTAAGTATAGATTTAACGATGCTTGTAATCATTTATATGCTTTTATTTGGAATGATTTTTGTGATTGGTATCTTGAACTCTCAAAGCCGGTATTATATGGGAAGCGGTCTCCAGAAGAAAGACGAAACTCCCAGGAAGTAATTTTTTATGTATGGACTACTCTGCTTAAACTTCTTCACCCTTTTATGCCGCATATAACTGAAGAACTGTGGCAGAGATTAAAGGAGTTTGCGCCGGGTGGTACTCTTGATGAATCAATAATGATTTCTTCATGGCCCACGTTTGTTGCAAAGTTGCAATTTCCTGAAAAAGCCAGAAGTATTGAATTGCTAAAAGATATTGTAATAGGCATTCGTGAAAAGCGTTCCCAACATAATATTTCTCATAATAAACTTTTACGGGTTATATTAGTCTGTGACCTGGAGGCTGATAGTAATCTATCTTCAAATATCCGTGAAATCGAGCCAGACATTATAGCTTTAGGAAAAATTGAAAAGTTGGATGTTAAAACGGATTTTAAACGAGAAGAGGGGTGGGTTCCCATAAAACTTACCTCAGCTTTAAAATATCTTAATGGATTTGTTTATTTAGGTGATGTTGTCGATTTCGAGAAAGAAAAGGCGCGCTTGTCTAAGGAGAAAGAGCGTATTAAAGAAATGATTACTAGGATCGATAAAAAACTTAAAAATGAAAACTTTATCCAAAAAGCTCCTCCTGAAGTTGTTTCAAAAGAAGAGAAAAAGTTACAAGACTTTAGACTTTCACTTACGAAGGTGGAAGATTCCCTCAGTGAACTAATGTAGATACACTAATTTACACGAATAAAAACACTAAAAACCACTAATATTTCTTACTATTCTACATTTTTAACATAAAAGCTCGTTCTAATAGAAAGCATAATTATATCTTACGCAGAAAGTAGCATTAATGTTTTTGATAGATTGTCTTTTGGAGGAAATATTTAAGTTACTTCTCTTTTTATAATAAGTCTTAACAAGCTTCATCAATTCAGCAAGATCACTGTCATTAGATGTTTATAGACCACATCATTTAATACAGTGCCTTATAAGACGGTTTAGTGGTACTTCGTGTTTTTATTCGTGTAAATTAGTGTATTGAATATATGGAACGAATAGCCAAATTTATCTCTCGCTGCGGTGTAGCGTCCAGAAGAAAATCTGAAGAATTAATTCGTGGCGGGAATGTAGCAGTAAATGGTACTATTACGAGAGAAGTAGGACTTAAGGTTGACCCTTTACATGACGTAGTTACGGTCGGAAATAACCGTCTTAAGTTGCCGCTTTTAAAATATTTTCTTTTTCATAAACCAGAGGGTGTTATCACAACAAAGAAAGATACTCATTCACGAAAGACCGTAATGGATTTTTTCCCAAAACAGCATAAAGACATTCATCCTGTGGGTCGTTTGGATAAGGACACAACAGGAGTGCTTCTCATGACAAATGATGGTGAATTAACTAATTTTTTAACACACCCGAGATATGGTGTAGCTAAAACGTATGAGATTATCATTAGTGATTCTATAAATTCCCACGACCTTAAGAGGTTACAGAAAGGTATTGTGCTGGAGGACGGCCTCACACAACCGGCCGAAATTATTAAATGTACAAGAAAGAAAAATACTTCGATGATAACAATAAGAATTAAAGAGGGGAAGAAACGGCAAGTGAAGCGCATGTTTTATAAGTTAGGATATCGAGTAATTAAACTTAAAAGATTATCATTTGGACCATTGAGCCTTGGAAATTTAAAAGAAGGTAAGTATCGCGAGTTAAATGTTTTAGAAATAACAAAACTGCGGGGGCTTGTTCATGAAACAGGATAAACAGATAAAAAAGCTTATTAAAATGGCTGTTAAGGAAGATATAGGCGCAGGGGATGTTACTACAAAGAGTCTTACAAAACCTAAAGCGTATGTAAAGGGATCTATTGTTGCTCGAGAGAAGGCTGTCCTATGCGGTGCTAATGTAGTTAAAGATGTATTTAAAATAATCGATCCTAAAATTCAGGTTAGTTTAATAAGAAAGGATAAGAGCAACGTAAAGAACGGAGATGTCGTAATTCGACTTAATGGCCCTGCGGAAAGTATATTAAAGGGAGAACGCATTGCGCTTAATTTCCTGAGTCGTCTATCAGGAATTAGTACAATGACAAATATTTTTGTAAAAAAAACCAAAGGGACAAGAGCAAAAATTTATGACACCCGAAAGACAACTCCTGGATACAGGCTTCTTGAGAAATATGCCGTGTGTACGGGCGGAGGATTTAATCATAGGTTTGGGCTTTATGATCAGGTGCTTATTAAGGATAATCATTACAAGATATTGGATAAAGAAGCTGTGGATAATTTTTCTGCCTTTATCGGCCGTTTACGCAAAAAGCTTCCCAGGAGAATAAAGATTGAGGTTGAAGTTGATAGTCTGAAAATTTTAAAAAAAGTATTACCCGCCCGCCCTGATATTATTCTTCTTGATAACATGAGGAGGTCTGATTTGAAGCGGGGTTTGGAGATGATTCTGAGGGAGAATAAAAAAAGTGGTAGAAAAATATTATCCGAGGCATCAGGAGGAATTACCCTTGCCAATATAGGAGCAATTGCAAGAATGCATGTCGATAGGATTTCAATAGGAGCTATTACCCATTCAGCAAAGGCAATAGATTTTTCGCTCGAGTTAGATTAATCAGAGAAATATCCAGCATATAAAAATTATGAAAAAAATTATTTTTATTAACTTTTCAATAATTTTGTTTTTGTGTACCTCTATAGTTGCTGGGGGTGAATCAAAAAGGTTAATTATTGAAAATTTCGAGGACGGTGCTAAATATAATTTAACGGGAGGGCTTAATAAAAATTTTTTCTCTGGGGATGTAAAGAAAAAAGCGCCTTGGTGCATGAGTAAGACAATTAAGAGTAAGGGGCGCGGCAAGGTGCTTAAAATAGATTATGATGTTAGCATAGGGAAGGCAGGCTTTGTATTAAATATTTCTGATAAAAAATTTTTCCATCGGTTTAATGAAATTGGTTTTTTTATAAGAGGTGATGCGGATACTTTAAAAGTGGAACTGAATGGAAAAGACGTTCATGAGTATATTGTTGAAGGAATAACGGATAAGTGGCAAGAGATAATTATTCCGTATGAAAATTTTAGTAAATACAAGCTTCTTTCTCCCAAATCAATTTTTGCGATTCAGATTGTGCTTGATAATAAGCTACTCGATAACAAAAAAGGAACCCTTTTTATCGATGATATTTCCCTTTCAACCTTTCGTAGAAAGAAGTTCATCCTCGAGGGTCTTAATAAACCCAGTAAAATATTAAAAATTAACGATGCATCCATTAGCAGGATGCCCTACCAGGCCCAGAAGTTTAACATTGTTTCTAAATATAGTTATGCTAAGAAGGATGAGGAATTTCTTGGAATACGTTTTGAAGCATCGACTGATAATAGATATTGGTTTTATATTGGAAGTGACCTGATTAAAGATGATTCATTTTTTTCAGCAGAGTGGGATGCTAAGTATTTTGAAGGAGGTATATATTATTTACGGGCGGTTGCTTTATTCAAACATTCAAATTGGGTGGCAGGGAAAGAAATAAAAATAAAAATTGAAAATGATTTTGATTTTTTAGATTTTCTTGATCAGATTGAAAGAAAAAGTTTTTATTACTTTTTATCTGAACAGGATAAAGAAACGAGTCTAATAAAACAAAGTACTCTACTTGACGCTCCATTTGATACACAGGCATGCGGTTTAGCTCTTTCGGCGTTTTGCGTTGGGGCCGAACGTAATTTTATCACCCGTGCTGATGCAGCAAGTTATGTTTTAAATATACTTAATACGTTCATTAATGACATATCTTATTATTACGGTTTTTATCCTAAATATATCAACAAAAATTATACCCCTTTTGACAAAGGGCCGTCGGGAGATATATTAGCAACAACGTATCTTATCGCAGGTGCATTAACCGTAAGTCAATATTTTGATAAACAGGATGATATAACTGAAAGAACTATACGCCAGAGGGCTAATCTTTTATGTAAAAATGTGCAATGGAAGCGTGCTCTGTCAGTCGATGAAGGGAAAAAATATATTTTAGCTCAAAGAGTATTTAAAGATGGAAAGGTGAGTGGATGTTTAGAAGGATACAGTGAAGCAATTTTATCATATATTCTTGCAATATCATCACCCAATCTAGGAATATCTGCTTCGAGTTGGGATGCATGGACAAAAACATATACCTTTTCATCATATAGCGTATATAAAGTCTTAGAGAATCCGTCTCTTTTAGTTCATCAGATACCTCATATATGGCTTGATTTAGATGAAGAAACTGGCCCATATGTTGATTATTATAATAACTCTATTTTAATAACTTTTATTAATCGGGAATTTAGCTTAAAAGAGAATAGTTATTCAGGAGAAATTTGGGGACTTACTCCTTGTGTTGGCCCCAGGGGTTATTATGCATATGGGGCACCTCCTCCCAAGAGCAATGTTCATAATGATGGCACAATTTGTCCCTCTGCAAGTGGTAGTTCAATTATTTTTACTCCCACGCTTTCCAAAGCGGCTTTATATTCTTTGTATGATAAATACGGTGATAAGATTTGGGGTAAGTATGGTTTTTATGAATCTTTTAATCCCAAGGATAGTTATTATAAAGAGTTTTATACCGCGATAAACGCCGGCAACTTAATTTTACAGATTGAGAATTACCGTTCAGGTCTATTGCAGAAATTGTTTATCGAGAATAAAAACATTAAAACTACACTGAAAAGAATAGGTTTCAAATAATACGGCAGCTATTAAAAAATATTTTAAGGGAAATATTTTAACAAAGTAGTTTTTAATTATATTTGGTATGGATAAATTCAAACTCTTATCAAAATTTAAACCATGCGGCGATCAGCCGGAGGCTATTAAAAAAATTTCGGCGGGTTTTGCCAAAAGGCTAAAAAAACAAGTTTTAGTAGGAGTTACCGGATCGGGAAAAACTTATACCATGGCTCATATTATTGAAAGGGTAAGAAAACCGACTCTTGTAATTTCGCATAATAAAACATTGGCAGCTCAATTATATAGTGAATTTAGGGAATTTTTTCCTAATAATGCGGTTGAATATTTTGTTTCATATTATGATTATTATCAACCTGAAGCGTATATCCCGCATACCGATACATATATTGCCAAAGATGCTTCGATAAATGAAGACCTTGATCGTCTTCGCCTCGCAGCGACGAGTTCCATTCTTTCTCGAAGGGATGTAATTGTTGTCTCAAGTGTTTCATGTATTTATGGATTAGGCTCCCCTGAGGATTGGTCGGGATTGCTTATTCAAATTTCTAAAGGTGAAGAAATAGATCGTGATGAATTTCTTAAAGATTTGATAAAGATTCAATATATTAGAAATGATGGGCAATTTAGTCGAGGAACTGTGAGAGTTCGGGGGGATAATATTGAGATTTTTCCTTCTTACGAGGAGCGTCCTGTTAGAATTGCCTTTTTTGGTGATAAGATAGAAGAAATTTCGATTTTGGATTCCAAGGATTTTTCTGTATATGCTTCTTTAGAGAAACTTGCGATTTATCCTGCAAAGCATTTTGTGACTACGAGCGAACGCATCGAGGATGCTATTCATTCGATAAAGGAAGAGTTAGTCGAACGACTGAGAGAGCTTAATAAGCAGAACAAAATACTCGAAGCAAAAAGACTTGAGTCCCGTACTAATTATGATCTCGAGATGCTTCGTGAGATAGGCTATTGCACGGGTATCGAGAATTACTCCCGCCATATTTCAGGACGTCCTGCAGGGTCAAGGCCATTTTCATTGATTGACTATTTTGGCGATGATTTTTTAGTAATTATTGATGAATCCCATGTAACCATTCCGCAATTAAGGGGGATGTATAATGGGGATAGGGCTCGTAAAGAGACGTTAGTTGAACATGGATTTCGTCTTAGATCAGCTCTTGATAATAGGCCGCTTAATTTTTATGAGTTTGAAAAGTTAGTACAACAAATACTTTTTGTTTCTGCGACTCCCGGGCCTTATGAACTTAAGAAAGCACAACAGAAAGTAGAGCAGCTTATTCGTCCTACAGGGTTGCTGGATCCGGAGATAGAAGTGCGTCCCACAAAAGGGCAAATAGATGATCTTATAAAGGAGGTAAAGTCCAGGGCGGATGGGAAAGAACGTACCTTAGTGACCACGCTTACTAAAAGGATGTCAGAAGATCTTTCTCGTTATTTAAGTGACGTTGGCATTCGTGTGAGATATATTCATTCTGAGCTTGATGCAATTGAGAGGGTGGAGGTGCTCAGAGGATTACGTCTTAAGCGTTTTGATTGTTTAGTAGGAATAAATCTCCTGCGTGAAGGACTTGATTTGCCGGAGGTTTCTTTAGTAGTTATTCTTGATGCGGATAAAGAGGGTTTCTTGAGGAGCGAGGTTTCTTTGATCCAGACTGCCGGTCGGGCGGCGCGTCATATAAATGGACGGGTTATTATGTATGCAGATACAATTACTAAGTCAATGGAGAAAGCGATTTCTGAAACAAAGAGGCGGCGAAAGTTGCAAATGGAATATAATAAAGCTCGGAACATAACACCGCGTTCGATTGAAAAATCTATAAAAGAAGGCATTGAAAAAGAAAGGCAATCTAAAGATTTTGTTCGAGAGATTGCTGGCATAACGGAAAAAGAAGACCATATGCGAAATTATTTGTCACATCTTAGGAAGTTAATGGAGGATGCTGCTTCCGCCCTTGATTTTGAACGTGCTACAAAGTTAAGGGATAAAATACTTGATATCCAGCAAGAAAGTGGTATAAAGGTAATTGACGACATCAGTTATCGAACGAAGTGAAGATAACTGATAAGTCGGAAATTATTCCTCTGGATGGGAATTAAGATAAAGAATTAACTTATGAGGTAAATATATGAATCGTACTAAAATTATTGCAACAATCGGGCCTGCAAGCTGGAAGAGGCAGGTCATAAAAAAGATGATAGAAGCGGGCTGTAGTGTATTTCGTCTTAATTTTTCACACGGAAATCACGAAATCCATGCAGCAAATATAAGGAATATCCGGGATATAGCAACGAAATTGAACCGTCCTATTGCAATTATTGCTGATTTGCAGGGACCGAAGATTCGTACTGGTAGACTTGATGGGGAAGTTGTTCAATTAAGAAGGGGACACAAGATTGAATTGACTACAAAAAATATTATCGGCAATGAAAACCGTATTATGGTTGATTGGCCCCATCTTCCCATGGTTGCTAAGGTGGGTATGACTATACTATTATCAGAAGGAAGGATAAAACTTTGTGTTTTGTCTCGGTCTAGGGCAGGACTGAGATGCCGCATTGTGCAGGGTGGAACATTAGGGGAACGGAAGGGAGTCAATATATTAGGGATTAAGCTAAGGTCAGTTTTAACGGGTAAAGATAAGCGTGATATTAAGTTTGCTGTTCAGCATGGTGTAGATGCATTTGCTCTTTCATTCATTCAGAATGCTTCTGATGTTGTGACTGTTAAAAAATATATAAAAAGATTCAAAGAAGGGCTTCCGATTATTGCAAAGATTGAAAAGCCGGAGGCAGTATACAATTTGGGGAAAATTCTAAGGGAAGTTGACGGAGTTATGGTTGCTCGTGGTGATTTAGGTATAGAAGGCCGGCTGGAAAAAATACCAATCTGGCAGAAAAAGATTATTCGAGAGGCAAATGCCGATACTAAAATTGTCATAACCGCGACACAAATGCTTGAATCTATGATTACTGAGGCAACTCCTACTCGGGCTGAAGTAACTGATGTTGCGAATGCTATATTTGATGGTACGGATGCTGTTATGTTGAGTGGAGAAACAGCAGTAGGTAAATATCCTGTGCAGGCCGTAAGAATGATGAAAAGAATAATTCGTTCAGCCGAAAAAAATAATATAATTAAATACTACCTTGATTTATTTAATTCAAAAGAAGTCTCTCTGCCTTTCTCAATAGCACATGCTTCAATTGATGCCGCTCGTGAAGCACAGGTTAAAGCAATTATAGTTTTTACTTTGTCTGGTTTTACGGCACGTTTTATTTCGGAGCGTCGCCCTCAGACACCTATTTTTGCTCTTACACCGAATAAATCGGTTTATAACAGCATGAGTATGTTATGGGGTGTATATCCTATTCTGATCGAGTTAGGAAAAAATATAGATGTTGTTATACGGAATGGGATTAATCAAATCAAAAGAAGAAAACTTTTAAAAAATGGAAATCGCGCAGTCATTGTATACGGTCTTGCAGAAAAGCGGGGCGGGGCAGATCGTATGAGAATAATAACTATAGGTGAAGATGGTGTTTAAAAATATATTTTTTAATGAAAATGTTTGCGGTAATATAAAAATTGCTCTTGATAAGGAATGGCTAGAGACTAATAGTATAGGCGGGTATTCTTCTTCTACTGTTATAGGTGTTAATACCCGTAGGTATCATGGTCTTTTAATTGCCGACTCTGATGAGACAGAAGAACAGATACTTTTTCTTTCCAAACTTGAAGAACAGATAATAATCGGTGAAGATTCATATTATCTTTCCTGTAACATCTATCCTGATACGATTCATCCGACCGGTTTTATTTACTTAAAGGAATTTCGTTTGGATCCGTTTCCAACCTTTGTGTATAAAATTGATGAAACTGAAATTGAAAAAAAAGTGTTTATGGTGCATGGGGAAAATACGGCGAGTATCATTTATAGAGTAATCGAAGGCGCTCAGGATGTGACTTTGAGGCTAAGGCCTCTTGTTGCATTCAGGTCTTATCATTCACTACTGAGAAAGAATGAAGAGATAAATAAGACCTTTAATGTACATGGTACTGTGATTGATTATAGACCATCGGAGGAAGGTTCTTCTTTATTTTTCCATCATAACGGTTTCCATATTAAAGGGACTTCATTGTGGTATTATAATTTTATTTATCCAAAAGAATCTGAACGTGGATTTGATATGGAGGAGGACCTGTTTAATCCCTTTGAAATAAGCTATTGTTTGAATAAGGAGAAAAGCGCATTTTTAGTTGCTACCATCAAAGAGCAGGCTCCTATTAATGCAGAACATTTAGAGGAAAGTGAACTCGCTCGGCGAAATATTTTCATCGAACGCTATACTTACTTGGGAAATTATTCAGATAATCCTTCTATTAATACAACGGCCTATCGTTATCTTATCCGTTCCAGTGACGCTTTTATTATTAAACACAAAGACGGTTCTAACAGCATTAAGGGGGGGTATCCATGGTTTAAGGAATGGGGACGAGATAGTATGATTTCACTCGCAGGCCTTACGCTTGTTATGGGCCGGTTTGATATAGCAAGGAACGTTTTAAAAAGATATGTTAGATATATCAAAAATGGACAATTGCCGAATTATTTTTCTGAAAGCACCTCGATTCCTGTATACAATTCTATTGATACGGCTCTTTGGTTTTTTTTAGCTGTATATAAATATATAAGCTATACTAATGATTTTTATTTTGTTGTTGATGAACTTTATGAAGGGCTGAAGGAAATCAGCCGTTTTTTTATTATGGGAAACGATGCTTCCTTGAGAATGGATTCTGACGGCCTGATTTATTGTAGTAAGGAGCATGCACAAGGGACGTGGATGGATGCACAAGTAGAAGAGGTGGAAGTTACACCGCGATTCGGAAAGATTGTTGAAATAAACGCTTTATGGTTTAATGCAGTTAAACTACTTGAGCTCATTAGCCGTCAATGTGACGAAGAGGAAAATTATAAAAGATACAGCAAGCTTTCAGAAAAAATAAAGGAGAATTTCATGCCGCTTTTTTGGAACGACAGGAAACAATGTCTTTATGATTATGTTGATGGTAATCACAAAGATGATTCTATCCGTCCAAATCAGATATGGGCTGTTAGTATACCTTTTTCTTTATGTCCTGATATGGCTAAACGCAGCATAGTGGAGAATGTTGAACGGGAGCTTCTTACCATGAACGGATTAAGAAGTCTTTCTGCTAGTGATGCCCGTTATATTGAAAAATATTCAGGTGACTGGCATTCCCGTGATAATGCATATCATCAAGGTACGGTTTGGCCTTGGCTGATTGGCGCATTCATTGATGCTTACATAAAAGTAAACGGGCATACAAGCAAATCGAGGGAAGTATGTGAGGTACTTTTAAAATCACTTTTTCATCATGTGCTCAATGATGCCGGCCTTGGATATATTTCAGAAATTTTTGACGGTAATTTTCCTCATAAAGCACGGGGATGTATTGCGCAAGCATGGAGTGTTGCTGAAGTCATTCGTGTTTATCATGAATATGTTCTTACCAAAAAGCCACAGTTGATTTCTTTTTAAAAAGAGAGTTATTCTTCAATAAACCAGAGTAGATACATTTTCATTCTTTGAGTCGCACTGTAACCAAAATGTAATTGCTGAACAAATTCTAGGAATCTATAACCCATACAACAGAGATATTCTTTCATGTGAATACCCCCTTTTTTAATGACCCCCGCCGTTTTGCTTCGTTTGAAGTTGAGGCAGCAAAACGAAGCAGCGGGGGGAATTTGCGCCTCTTACATTCATCCTGAATACGGCGTATCCGCCACGTCGTATGGCGGAAAATCCCGCTCTTTCTGGCGCAGGAAATAATTTCTTGCAAGAAAGAGCGGGATAATTTCAAATAAATAATCGATTGCTAGCACATTCGAAGTCGTGTTTTTCATAACCCTTATTTACATTATCGTTTCATATCTTTTTAACTTAACTTTAAAAAGTAAGGAAAATAAGTTAAGTTAAATTAAAGCTTTTTTTCACAATACAAACAGTAAGACGCAATTGATGCATCCTCCATTCAATACATTTTATGTCGATTTTTATAAAATAGGAGGAAAAAGCATATAAGCTCTTGATATTAAATAGGTTAAGAAAAATATAATTATTTTTAGTGAATTTGTAATTTATATATATATATGGTATATTTTATATTGGTTAAGTTTATATAATACGAGATAGCCGGGTACCTGAAACTTATGAAAGTTTTAGGAAACGGCTATTTTTTTTATAATAAATTAATGTAGGGATAACTCTGCATTTAGTTAAGGAGGAATGTGTATATTTTCATTATATACATTTAAAAAATAAGAATGAAACCTATACAAACGAGAAAAAAATTTTTGTTTCTTAAAGTAATTAGTACAATAGTCGTCTGTATATTTACATATACTACAGTTGCATCGTCTGCACCTCCTCCTTTAGTGTATAAAGTACAAGTTCCATCAAAGAACGGAAAAATGAAAGAACGGTGGAAGCCTACTGAAGAATCTGAGGCTAAACCGCTTGTTGTACATATACAGGATGCGCATACATCTCTTGAAGCCCAGGAAAATATTGCAGCTATAATAGAGCATTTTGTTACCTCATCAGAAGATAAAGAAGAGATTGAAGATGACCCAAATCTTACTCCTCGAGGCCGAGATAGGAGAGTTGATAAATTACTGATCTGTGCTGAAGGTGCACAAGGAATATGTGATACAACTCTTTTTTCTTCTTATCCGGATCAAGATGTAAAGGAAATTATTGCTCACCGTTTTATGGAGAAGGGAAAGTTTACGGGTTCTGAATATCAGGCAATCATATCTCCTGAACCGTTTGAACTCTACGGAGCTGAATCACGCGATTTGTATATTGAAAATTACCAGGCCTATCTTACCGTAATAAAAAAACGCGACGGTATACTGGCAGAAATTGAAAAAATAGAGGATTATCTTAATAATTTAAAAGATTCTCTCTTTTCAGAGAAACTTAAAAAGACTGACGCCCTTTTTACAGACTATAAGTTAGGAATAAAATATATCGTTGATCATATAATTGATCTTTTTACACTCTCCCAAGACGAAGGCATTGAATTAACTAGCTATCCTAATCTTTTTCTTTTCTATGAAGCAATAATGCGTGATGGTTTGATTAATCATAGCAGTGTCACAGAGGAAAGAAGTGAGCTCATAAAGTTACTTATCGAGCGGAATGTTACTATATCAAATCATGAACAGTTTCAGAGCGGAGAGATTAGTGAAAAGGAATTCTATGTATATCTTAGAAATCTTATTAAAGAACATGCATTGAATGAGAATGAGTGTCGTAATTTTCTCATGCATGCTGATTATCTTGAGTTAATGAGCCGTGTTGATGTTCAACAACTAATGTATGAAGTAAGAAGGATAAGATGGGAGATTGAAGATCGTATTTCATTTTTACCCGCGGAAAAAAGAATAGTCAAACTACTTCATAATTTTGAAATTCTAAAAACTTTAGTTAACCTTCAAGCTTTGTATCAAGATGTTGAATATTTCAATGAACATAGGGATGAGTTTAGGCAAGAATATATTAAAGAATGTTTAAAGACAATTTGCCCTGAGGGTCAATCTGTTTTCAGTTTATTTAATTTAGATTTTACTCTTAATTCCATAGAAGAGTTTTACTCTGCTGCGCATGAGCGAAATAGCGCATTAGTAGTTAATACATTGAATCAGGCAAGAAAAGAAGAATATAAAAGTGATATAGTTCTTCTTATAGCCGGTGGGTATCATACAAATGGTATTACCGAAGAGTTGAGAGAACAGAATGTTCCTTATATAGTAGTAACTCCCAATATTACAAAAATAGAACCTGATATTCCATATGAAGACCGTATGCTTCTTAAACTCACTCCGTTTGAAAGTCTTATTAATAATCCTGCTACAAGCACAATTGCATTCCAGCTCCTTACGGCACGTAAGCCTCTTGTGACGTGGTGGGATGAAATCACTCAACTGTTACCGCAGAATATTTTAGACGAAGGCATGACGGTCGATATTAAACAATCCCACGAACGGGCTGTTATATTGGCGTTGTATCTTTTCGGGTTTATGCGATTTGTTACAGGAGATGAAACAGAGTTTAAGGATATACCCGAGGAATTTTATAAAAAGGTTACACGAGAGAGTGAAGATCAGTTTAAAAAGTTTTTAGTTGATAATAATTGGAAGCCCGCTTTGTCATTAAAGGATAAGCTATCATTTGCAGGAAAGGCAAAAGATGTGAAAGAACCTTATTCAGTAATTTTTAATATTGAAGGAGAAGACGGCCGCGGAACGGTTACGTTAAATGTAGAAAAATTCCTAACCGATATTGATACCGCACTTGAAAGAGGCGGTGAGGCAGTTGTTGAAGAGGTCGTTAGGCTTAACAGTGAACAACTTACCGCACTTTATAAGACTATTCTTAAACATCTAACCATTGCGTTGCCTGTTGAGGAAACTGTGGCAGATTCAATAGGCGTTTCTAATGTTATAAGAGAAACTGGTATGCCTAAAAGAGAGCCTCTGCGAACTGATACAGTTGCGAAGCCTCAGCGTCCAGGTAGAAAGGATGAGGCTGGAAGGGATAAAGGAGGAGGATTTAAAAATTTTATTGCTGCCTTTTTTATATTTTCTTTTATTGTAGGCATAGGAGCAAGAATTGCAGGGGCGGCAGTTGTTAGTACACTTCCGATTAAGAAACATTTGAACGTTCTTAAAGATGCTAAAGTTATTTCTTCATATTTATATAAAAAAGAAAAAGGTGTACAAGTTGGTTCGTTCTCCGATGCGGCGAGTGCTCAGAATTTGAAGGCCAGAATTGAAAAAACAAAGGGTCTTCCGGGTGGAGCAGCTGTATATATTGAAGAAGAATCGATAAAGGAAAAAAGTGTATATAGAGTTTTTCTTAAACAGTCACCGCTTCAGAAAGAAATAAAAACTACAACTAAAGTAAAGAAGGAAAAGCCTGTACAAAAGATGAAAAAAGATGTCGGGAAGGCAAAATATTTTTCATATGGTGCCCGTATTGCACCGGGTGAAACTATTCCTTATATTGCATCGACACAAAATTTGGCGAATGCAAGGATATTTGCTGACAGTATTAATAAGTATATTCCAGGAGCTAGTTCTACTGTTAGGAAGAGGGAAGTTGTAATAGACGGGAGGAAAGAGACCTGGTATAGAGTATATCTCGAGATTGTTTCAGACCAGGCAGCCATGGAAGTTGTATATGAATTATTAGGAAAGATTGAAGCAGCCGCGCCTGTATTGTCCCTAGACAGTTATAAACATCTCATCAGAAAAGAATCGGGCGGTCTTGAATGGGCTTGGTCAAATGCCGGGGCTTATGGTCCGTTTCAGTTTACTGCTCAGTCCGCTGAAGAAGTGATTCGACGAAAGAAAGCAATAAATACTGATTTGAAGGTTTTCGAGCAACGTATAAAAAATAAACAGGAACAAATTAAAAAAGAGGCTTCAGCAGCCAAACGTAAGGATTATGAACAAGAGTTGAAAATACTACAATTGAACTATACACGTTTTAAGAAAGATGCCCAAGTTCTTGAGATTATTCCGGATGTATTAATTGAACACTATGATTTTACAAAAGAAATTTTAATTGATGAGGGATTAAGAAGGAAACTATTTCCAAGTGGCAAGAGAGGTTCAAAAGTCAAGTTGCCTGTAGGTCAGCTTCTTTTGTTAACACATGGTCCTTTGAATGCTATGGGAGCAGGTGCTCTTAAGGGTTTATATTATAATGAAATTGATTATCGTATAAGAGTGGGAGAATTATACCCGGATAATATAGAAGCCTTGGATCCGTATACGGATAGACTCCTTGCAACAGAAGGTGCATACAACGCAGGTCTTACATATATACTTGATGAAATAACAGCACGTGGCTGGGAGAATATTTTCAGCAGGACTCAAGGGAATTATAGGGTTAGAAATAAATATACCGGTCAATTGATATTGAATGAAGATAACAGTATTAAATATGTAAAAGATGTTAGAAGGCTTTATCCTGAGACAGCTGATTATATGATGCAGCTTTATCTGTTTCACATTCAGAATAACAGACCTGATATTATTATGGTAACCCCTTCATCTGACCTTAGCCGAGAAGAGGCAAAGACGCTTCATGAGAAGGTTCTTGTTGACGGAATGATGAGGTGGATTGAGAAACAAATGCCATATCAAAGAAAGATAGTTGAGCGAAATATTCGTTCGCTCAAAAGGAAAATATCTCAGAGAAAAGGCAAACAGACCAAATTGAAGAATGAATTAAAAGAAAGACGGAAAGACCTTGCTGATATTAACAGGATGATAAGGGCGGCAAAGAATATAAAGCGATATCAGGATGAGTGTAAAAAGAACGGAAGTATTGCGGCATTGGAATTGTTTCTGCAGGATAGCGGAAAAAGAGGGGCAAGCAACTTTTTTGGCTACAAAGTGAAGAGTGTTATTGAAAATGAGGCATTAAAAGATTGGAGTAGATATAAAGAGAAAGCAGTGTCGAAGGAGGAGGCTAAGAAGGTAAAGAAAGACGTTAAGCGAGGGGTGGAAGAAAAGAAGAGAATCACGGAGCAGCCTTCGGCTGAGGAAGAGGCCGGCTATCCATTCATAAAATCCATTAAAGATTTTTTTAATAATATTTTTCAGTCTTTTATTAATTTTTTAAGTGTAAACCGAGAAAAGTTAATAGGTATTTTTACCGGCGGCATCTTGGGCTGGTTGTTTTCATTATTTAAAAAGAGTTTAGGAGAAAGTTATAACTATCTTGTTACCATAGAAAAGACTTATTTTATCGGCACAAAAAAAGGATATGTGTCGGCTACTGCCCTGCGAGTAATAGTAGGTATTCTCAACATTGCTGGATTTATTCTTTTTGGAACAAAGAACGCGACTATTATAAGAGGTAAAAAAGTAAGAGGGTATTTCCCCTTTACAGTATTGACTTCACGGCCTAAACTTTTTCAAGGAATTGTTTTACTTACACTTATACCATTTTCGTTCGTTTATCCGTCAGGTATGGCTTATGGTATAGGTGCTTTCATTCTTGCAAGATTGATATTCAGATTTAATAATGCATCATATTTTAATTTCATGCTTTTTACTGCTGTGTTTTTGAGCGGAACATTATTTACCGCCTCGCCTGCGATAGGTAAGATGTTATTTGATATGGCGGTTATAGAAGCGGCCGGTTATGCAACATTAATCGGTACAGTTGTTTTTTTGGGTTTAATGCTAATATCACTATTAGGTACACCATCGGATGATGAGCCGATTACCTTTGGCGGAAAACCTATTATTAAAGATGATTTTGATATATTAAAGGATATATTTGTGTATCTTTTTTATAACATGTACATTCCGGATGGATATACTCTGGATGAGGTAAGATCTAAGTTTGAACAAGCAATAAAAGATAAATTTGGCAAGAAATTTTATAACGAGAAATTATATCTTGATAGAGATAATTTTGATATTCGATTGGAAAACAAAGCTTCTGAGGATAATATATCGCCTATGAGAAAGGATGATTGCCTAGAAATTACATTATTATTTAAAGATAAAATTATGCTACTTCCCGAAGAAAAGATTGCCAGTTTTTATATTCGTCAGGTATATGATAAAACAAATGCGGCATCAGATGCGGTATATATTGATATGTCTGAATCTTTTATTTCTGGAGTTGATAAAATAGGTCTTCCATCAGGTATCGGTGTTGGAACATATATGAGGAAGGCTCTTATGACTTGTTTGAAGCAGATAGGGTATAAACGTGTTATTTCTCAAATGCGAGCAAGGACTAAATATATTACTAAGGATCAAGAATGGGGACTGGGCTTGAAGTGGGATCGTGTTAGAATTTTTCATGCTACTACTCTCGAAGATAAACCCAAAAAAGTCCGGTATTATTTGTCTGTTCCTTCATCAATAGCAAATGATGATACATATCAAATAAGTGAATACTTCGATCATTTAGTCTATTTGGTTGCTCCGGATGGAGAGGACGAATTTAATCAAGAGAAATTTATAGGTGAAATACAAACAGCTCGAGAAAAAGTTCCTCAATTTATAGCTCCATTCAAGGAACCAGTATATGTTTTTATTAACGATGATGCTGTTACAGATGATACAATATGTGATTTTGATGGAGCAGCCTTAAATTCTTCGAATGTATATCCGGTATTTTTTTCTTTTAACAAAAAGACTAGTGAGATAATAATGAAACTAGAGAAACTGAGAGATGAAGGATTTATTATTGGAGACAGTTTTTCAGTTATTGGGAAAGATGGAATTGTTGGAGATGATTTGATAAATAAGTTTAAAAATATGGTAATAGAAAGTGATTTTAAAATACGATCTGATAACAGAAATGTTATTGTTATCGATAAAGGAAGTATGTTGGATAACCTTTCACTTCTCCTTAGGGCCATTCATCAAAATAACTTGGGATGGATCGGGCCAGTCTATGCAGATTTTTCCTTTAGCAATATTAGTGAACAGAAAAAACTAATACAGGAAGGAAAATTTGCTGCTACCGTTATGTCTACTATTCAATTTATTCTAAAATATAAAATTGTTGAGAGACAGGAATTAAATACTGCCAATAATTTGCAAGAAGGCATTTTACCATTTCAAGGGTCAATTGATGAATTAAAAGCTTGGCAAGAAGAACTGATGGCAAAAATTGATGAATTAGAGAAGCAAGCTATCATCAAACAAGCTGCTTAATTTCCTTATTTTTCATATCTCCCGAATTGTTATTATGCATTAGATACATTTTAAGTAATTATTTAGCCGATTGAGCAGGAGTTAGAATAATACTGTTTTTTGAGGT
>CAZLCT010000051.1:0-17972 GCA_964558015.1 uncultured bacterium
ATATTCCTCAATTAATGAAATACTGAAAGATGACACTAAAATTGAAAACCTAATTGCTAAGTTTGATATAGAAAAAATCATTGAAGAAGATGAAATCTATCATGATTATCTTTTTGATACGATATTATTATCTCATCAAGCTCAAATGATGGATGGTAGAGCATATTTTGTTGTAAATAGACTATTTAAAGCATTTATATCTAATCCACAACAATTACCAGATCCAACAATCTCTGCATTTTTGAGACACTACAAAAAATATTACAAAGATAATAATTGGAAGAATCCTTTTGATGATGAGAAATATAAGAAAGAGCTGAGCGCATTTTTATCTTCTTATAAAGTTTCATACGATAAGCAAACAATTACACCAAATAATGAAGAGTTAATTGCTGTATGGCAGCACGCGGTAAGTACTGACCCTCAGATTAAGGCTGCATATCCTGCACTTACCCGGCGCATTAATATCCTGCGCAAATACCGTTTATTAGATTATGTCGCATTACTTAACGAAATTAATCTCCTGGTATTTAATATTTTAACAAAGCTATCCTCAAACGATAACGAACGTGAAATGATTAAATTAGAGGAATGGCTCGCTTCTTTTGAGAAAATGCTTTCTCTTACAGCCACACGCAAAGATGTGATCCGAATTTGCAATATACCAGAAAAGATGGCAAAAACATCAATTAATGAGGAGTCAATAGTTGATGAAATTACCCGAGCAGTTGAGGAGAAGGATCGAAAACTTACCCGTATTATTCCTTCACTTAATGGAGTACTAATGAAATTTATTCCTTACCTTAAGCCTTCGCTTTCATTTTATTTTGTGGCGGAGCAACGTGAGTATTCAATGGTTGAAAATTTACTTTCACGTATGAAAAATAAGCACAAAGATACAGGTCTTTTAGTTACTGGAGGATTTCACACAAACGGCATAACCGAGATTCTCAGAAAACGTAATATTTCGTATGCGGTTATTACACCTTCTGTTAACTCAATAATTGATAGTACCGGCTACCTTAATAGAATGACAGGCAAGCTTGCGCCGATTGCACCGCATCTGACGAGTTACATTGCTTTGCCGGGTACCAGTAACCTTAATGCACTTTTCGAATCTGTGATTGATGATGATAAAAATGCTTCAATTGCCATACGCAAGCTTTTTGAAAAATATTGGGACTATAAAATAATGCATAATATGGATTGGGCTTCGCGCTTACAACTATTACGGAGTCAAATAGATGATAAGCGCCTTAAGAATAGAATTGATGCTGTATATTTTATTGCTTCTCGGATTGCTAATAAAGCCGAGGAGGAAGGTATACGTGATAATGAAGATCTCGTTGAAGTCATCGATCGGTTAAGTAAACGCAGGAGTATTATTAAAGAAATGCAGAATTTGCTTCTTACAGAGCTGGATGATGATTCTGATGCAATATCTGGTTCTGATACTAATACTTATGGTTCTCATTCATCTCATTCAGATGCGTATAAAAAAACAATTGAACTTGCAGAAAATATGAGGAAAAGCAAAATAGTATTTTTTGATATAGATACTATATGTGAGTATGAAGCACCTGGGTTTGAGATACAAAGAATTATAGCTGAGCTAATAAATGCCGGTAAGTATGTTGTGCTTTTTTCGGTTCAAGACATTAAAGAAATCAAAAGTTGGCAATTAGTACAAAATATCAAGCAAGGAAAACAAAACAGGCTTATTGTATGTTGCGGCGGTAGACGTAAACTTTATAAAGGAAATACTAAAGGTGAGTTTAACTCTTTAGAGAGTTACACTAAAAAATATACTCAGTACACAGAAAAAACCTTGGATGTTTTGAAGGCTTTAAGGCAATTCGAAATGATCTTACCGCTTAAGATTAAAGGTAATATTAACTTAACCAGAGAATTCGTGGATGAGTTTAATAAAAATCCGATGAAATTCGAAACAACTGCAATGGGAGTTCTAAGCCAGGCCGATTATAGTTCTTTGAAGACTCCAGGAGGAATTTCGTTAAGACCTGAAGTATTAAAACAGAAATTAAAAGAGTACTTCTTCTATATTGAGATTTCTAATAGTGAAGCAGAAGAAATTATTTATAAATTAAAGAATTTAGGAATCTTAGATGAAGATTATAAACTAACTAACAAATGGCATAGAATTTTAGAGGATAGATTTGATTTAGGTGAATCTTATAAAGAAATATTATATCAAATTCGTGATATTTTAAATAGACAAGCACAATCACAAAAAAACCTTCCGAATATCCTCATTTCCTGTTTTAAAGATGTTCTAAAAGAAAACGGTCTTAATCCGGATTATTACTGTATTGAATGGATTCCTCACCGTGGTTTGGTTGTTAAACCGCAAGGTGCGGATACTGTATCTATTATTAATGATATTTTATTGGATAAAAGATTCACGCATAATGATGCCTTTTTTATTTCAGGCTCAATTGATGATAGAGTCCCATACTTTAAAAAGCTTGCAGAAAGTTTTGTCGCCTGTTGTGGATTTTCAAATTTTCTTGGCCGTTCTTATCCGCTAGTAGAAGAGGTTTCGGGCGGCATAAAAGAACTGCGTAGTATTGTCGAGGAAACAATACGTGATGAGGTTACAGTCGCGGAACCGTCTGAAAAGCAAGCTTCATCTGTTACACCCCCAGAGTATGAAACTACAGAGGATAAACCAATTGAAAAACCGCAAGGAGAAAAACTAAAAAAGATAAAAGCCATATGGAGGGAAATCTTATCAAAATTTAAAAGGAAGAAATATGTACCACATCCTGAATTTAGTGAAAAAGATAAAGAGAAAATCGAGAAGGAAAGAAAAGAAAAAATAGAAGATGAAATTAACTATCTTATTAAAAATCTGGAATATACATTTGATCTAGAACGACGCAGTTTAATTATCAAAGAATTGAGTAAATACGGAAAGGAAATAATTCGCTATGGGATAAGTCTCCTACGACATGAAAAATTACATATGCGGCTTGCAGGTGTTAGCCTACTTCATCCTATGGTAAATGAAGAGAAAGTAAGGAGAGAATTTGTTAAACATGCGTTACAGTTACCTATTAATTCATATATGCGGAATAAAATTATAGAAGCATTGCATTTCACCTCTCATGCGGCCGTAATATCTCTTATTAGTTCTTATTTAACACCTAAATCCGCACCACGGGAACGTGTACAGGCGACATGGATGTTGAGAGATTTTGATTTGCGGGAAGTTATACCTATTCTAATTGATTTGGTTGTAGAAGAAAAAGAATTTATTGTACAGCAGGCCATGTTAGAGACGATTGCTTTATATGAGAAAGAAGCTATTTTTTATTTATTTAAGTGCTTACGGGAGCGGAGAAGTGAGGCAAGTAAGCTTGCTGTACTATATGCAGCTAGCATGATGAAAACGCTTGATAGAATGCCGCTTTTTATTTACTTGCTGAGTGATGAAAATAAATTAGTTCAGGATGTTGCGGTTGATTTGCTGTATGAAAGCATGAAGTCTCTTTCAGATTCTGATTTAAAAAAAATTCACCGCTCATGTTCACAACGTAATCTTTCGCTTGATCGAAATACCTTATATCCTCTTGAGCGAGTGGGGGGCAGTAAATTTGTATCAGACATATTGAATCGTATTCGTGGAAAAAGACGTAAGACTATGAAGATATCTTTAGAGCGCAGGTGGTCTTTCTGGCAGTGTTTTACGTCATCTCTGCTTGTTTTCATTGCTTTTGGCTTGATTTTTATGAGTGTATATTTCTTTAATCCTAATGCTATAAGAAGATTATTTAGTCCTACTTTCATAGAAAACGCATTTGAGAAAATCGGCGAAGTTGCGGATAGCTTTATATCATTAGTAGATTTCCGTGCGTTGGATAAATTGCCCCACGAGACATCTCTTCAGATTCGTCAGCAGTTCAGGAGCCGGCTTAGTGAGATTGATTATAACCGTATAAATGATATGGTGAGGTACGAAGATAAAAAACGCGGCCTTGACGTGTATTGGATTGATGATTTTCAGGACGCTTTTGGTATGGTTGTTTCCGTTGATAAAAAGTATCTAAGTGCAATGGGTAAAAAGATAAAAGGATGTGGTTTATTATATCAGGATGTATACAAGGCTTTTCAGGCTATGGCACGGGCAGCGGCGAATGACGGTATTACTTTAAAACTGAACGAGACGTGGCGTACGTTTGTATATCAGAAGTTTTTAGAGGAAAAATATAGGAAAGAAAACAAAGAGGCTACTATAGAAGCAGCACCCGCAGGTACGAGTGAACATCACAGGTGCGCAATTGATATTGCAAATACGGTTAATAATTCGTCTACGTTTCAATGGTTATACGGGGACGGCAAGTCAAAATGGGGTGGTAATGCAATTAATTTCGGTTTTGAACTGTCATACCCGGCTTATAAAACAAAAAAGCTCGGCGTCAAATTTGAACCATGGCATTGGCGTTTTAATCCGGCAGGCATTTTAGAATCTGGATATAAGCCGCCACGTGGAAGCTATCTGCACCAATTTATGCAGAAACAGCAGCAGGTTCAGAATGGGTGGGCTAGGCTAATGCAGACCAGAAAAGTAAAACGTGTTCAAAAACAATTTTTAGAACATGTCTATGAGTATATCGAAAAATTCGATGATGCAGCTCGGCGCATTGCTATACGCACGAAACTTCTAGATGGAGAATGGCTAAGCATTCGTATGCTGCTTGATTATTTTTACGATGATGATTGGAGGAAACAATATTTAGCTGCTGATCTCGTGATGGCATTCATGGAACAAAAACCAAATATGTTTTTGGAGGAAGAAAGACAGCATGTCATTAATCAAATTCAATGGCTTATACAAAAGAAACAGTTTGATAATGCTGATGGACAGACATATTTTAAACAATTAACCAAACGCCTTGAACCATTAGCACTGCAATGCGCAGTCGATAATTTTCTTTTATATAATTTTAAAATTCCCCCTCAATTTAGTTCTGCTGCGCATCTGTCTATACGTGAATATGTAGGAACTTTTCACCCCTCAATTGTTTGGGATGTATATCATAATGTTCTCACTATACCTCTGGAGGAGGCTGATGGATATAATAAAGAAGAGTATGGCATGATCTCCTCCATTGTTTATCATGCGTTGCTTGGGCATGCTGATTTGTTAACAGGGGAACAACAAGTTGAACTTATAGAAATTGCTAAAAAATTTCTTAATACGCAATATGAAGATGTGAAAGATTATTTTCCTCTTGAGGCAACTTATCAGGAATTAAAGGGGTATATTTCAGAATCTGAATTTGTCTCGATGTATGATTTTAGAGAAATGACGCCTGGTGAGTTAATCGATGAATATAAAAAAGCGATACGTGACAATGATCTTAAAAGGAGATTATATTTGCGTAAAATAATGACGGGCATTGACAATAAAGAAATTGATGAATTGCTTTTACCTTATTTGGACTGGGAATCGGCGGATGAATCATGGGGAGTGGGAAGCAATAATGCATGGAAAATGCATTATATGGCGGTTGAAGTTTTGGGTAAGCGATTTAATGATGAAAATATTAAGATCGAAATAAATATTGAAAGTAGTATATATGATTTTCTTGTTAAATTTTTAGAAACTCCGGATGATTATAGTTATAGTTCTAAGTGGATTAATTATGCACCTGCCAATGTACGCATAACTAAAGAATTGATTAGAGATTTAAAATCTATATCCTTGCCTCAAGATAAAACATCAAGTTTATTTCCTAATTATATTGAAATACCTCGAGAAACAGCATACGCATCAATTTTTTCACTCCCCACTTCAATATCAAACAGTATGCAGCATAAGGATGAGTTAAAAAAAATAAAGACAAGTGTGTATGGGGCTAATTTGGGAGAAAATAACTTTTTTGAAAAACACGTCCAAGGACTAAAAAGTCCTGATAGAAGGCAAAGATTTGCTCATGCAAAAAAGCTTTTACAATATGTGCTTGAAAGTAGAGATGCTGTTAATCGTGTTGTGGAACATCTTGATAATGAAGAATGGATGGTTCGATGGCATATGTTAAATATTATTCATAAAAGTGATTGTTTTTGGTTAGAAGATAATGTACTCGAGCGGCTTTCGGATACAAAAGAGGAAGTTATAATTAAAGTGTTAATAACATTGGGTTCAATGGGAACCCGAAAATCGATTCCTCAAATACACCCTTTTGTTTCAGATATTCGATATAAAGAATATGCTAAGCAGGCAGTATCTGATATTGAGAGGCGTGAAGGCATGGTTATTTTAAGTGAAAGTGATAAAAGAGGATTTAAAAATTTTATTTTAGAACATTTAAATGGTTATACACAACAACATCGTTGGGAATATTCAAATCGTCTTTTACAGAGAGTTAATAGGCATAAAGGATACAAAGACTGTCTGCGTGAGATATTGAAGGATAAGGTGAAACCTGAGGAGTGGAGAGCGCTTTATCATATTATAAGAATTTTTAAAGAATTAGGGGATAGTAAAAATAGCGACGTTATTATTCCTTATTTAAAAGATGCCAATAGTGATATTGTTTGGATAACGATTGAAGCTTCAAACTTTATTGGGGATGAGAAATCGGCTTCCGCACTTGAGGAATTTATTAAATCAGGTAAACATCCTGAACATCAATCAAAGGCAAAACAAGCTATTACGAATATTATTAGACGTAACAAAGCCATTCAGGGATTGGACGATACTAAACTTAATACATGGTTGAAGTTAAAAACTTTATGCGGGCATAAAGTTTTGATGCATAGGTATTATGCTTATAAAAGGTTAAAAAGTTTAATACTGGAGAGTAAGACTTTGATAAGCAGAGGAAAGGATTTTTTAACTCCAGGCAGTGACTATCATGCATATTGCGAATTATTGTATTCGGCTTTAGGCAGTGACGTTTGGTATTCACGTGCTAATGCGCTTGATTTATTAATGGTAGCTGACAATGAGGCTGCTGAGAGGTTTATAATTCCACTACTAAATGACGGGACAGATCGCATAAAACAAAAAACACTAAACTATTTAAAAATTAAAGGCAGTTCGCGTTCCTTAAATGAACTTGAATCATTTTTACAAAGTGATACTACATCCGCTCAATTAAAAGCACAAGCACAGGATACTATTAATACTATACTGTCACGCCAAGAGCGCATCAAGCCTCAGCAGCAGGAGCTGAGTAGTGATGCTTCAGAAGCACTTAATGAGATTAAACAGCTTAAAACTAAATTGCGTTCGAATTCGCAAAAACTACGACATGATACGGCAGAATCAATTGTTTTACTGATACGGAATAATCCACAGTATAGGGAATCACTATTAAAGGAACTCTTCCGGGATGTAAGGCATAAATTTTATTATGAAAAGTGGCATATTATTAATATAACGTCTGATCTGGGGCTTAAAAAAGAACAATCGAATATTTATTATTTTACTCGAAGTAATAATCGTTATCTCCGGGAGAAAACTATTCAATTATTGGGTGAAATTGGTACAAAACAAGCCATAGAAGTATTAAATTCTGTTGTACGTTCACCCCAAGGAAACAATGCTATAGAAAAGAAACATACAAAGAAACTGGCTGAGGAAGCCCTTAATAAACTGAGGCTGCGTCATGCTATTCCTAAGTGGAAGATGCTTCCGTTTATAGCAATTGTTTTTTCCGTTATTTTCTTTCCGTTCTTTGTATTATTTGTTCCCTTTATTTTAGTAAAAGTAGCGTATAGATTTATAAAGTTTATTTTATCAATACCCGGGCAGATCAAAAAAAATGGCATGCGCGCGTTTTTATCAAGCTTAAGGTTTTGGAGGAAGAAACCCGCATCCAGTGAGAGTCCTTTACCTCAAATAAAGCCTGTTTTTAACCGTCGGGCGTTTATTAAATATTCTGCTATTGGTTCGTTGCTTGGGTTGATAGAAATTTATACAAGTTTTGCTCAATCAGCATTGTTTAGGCTGATGAATTCTTTGTCAAAACAAAGCCTTAAAGATGAAGAAGCAGGCCTTAAATATGGTACACCCAGGAAAAATAAAATTAACGGTCAGATTAATCAGTCTTTTTCATATTATGATTTCAGAGGTTATACAAGATTAAAAAGGTTCGCACAAAAGTTAAAAGAACAGGGGTTTAAAGTGGTGCGTCAGGTATTACAGGGATATTTCGAGCCGGTATTTTTAAAAAGCGGCATTGAACCGCCTTATAAACGTACTTATGCACAGCCTCCTTTTACGCGTCCCCGGAATAATGATTTAAGACTTGATCCCGAAAAGATTACTGAAGAGCACACTAATTACGGACTTATTATGCTAGACCGCAACCAAAGCGTTATGTTTAGGAAAAAAATTAGGGATGATATATTTGAAACGTATGATGATATTCCATATTTGCTTGTTGAATTATTGACGCGTGCTGAGACAAAACCATATTGGCGTTCTATACCGCCGTCATATTCACCTGTAATTACATTGAGGTTTATTTATGCAAGTTTTAAAATGTTACTAAGTAAACTTTTTGGCGGCACAGATAGAGGTGGCGGTAGTTCTATAGTAACTCAATCAATAAAATTGAATCGTTCGCCTGGTGCAGGAACAGGGAATATCCTTGAAAAACTTATTCAAATGCTAAATGCTGATCGTTTTATGTATCGCGACGGTTTTGATACAGAAGAAACGCGTAAAGATGCTTTTGTGAACTATTGTAATGATGTGCCTGTAGGTACTCAATATAGAGGTGATCCTCCTGGTGCGAATATAACAGGATTTTGTGACGGAGTTCGCGTATATTTCGGCAGATCAATGAAGTCAATACGTGAGGATCTTTTGCTCGGAGAATCAACAGAAAATGATTTAAGAAAAAAGGCTTATGCTTTAAAACAAATTGCTCTTATTACTGCTATTCTTCCGAGGCCAAATGCATATAGAGGTGGCAAAATAGGTATTTTACATAGAAAAGCAAATATACATATAGAATATCTTGTAGAAAAAGGTGTTATTACAAAACGTTTAGCACAAAAAGCAAAAAGTATGCGTGTCAGGTTACAAAAAAATCCTTTGAGAAGACAACCGAGGGTAGTTCACGGCACGGCATGGGTATCTGTACGCCGGTTTATGCAGAATGCTCTTTGGGAAGCTAAAAGTGGAACTAATGAAGCCCATAAATTTTCCTCTATTTTCGAGAACATGAACTTTATTATAAAAACCACGTACGATAGAAAATTGCAGTATGAATTACATAGACGTTTTGAAAAAATTATGAAAAAGTTTAATCATGTGAAACGTTTTTATTACAACCGTTCTGCAGGAGATAAGGGAGGTTTTGACGAAAAAACAAATCTTGATGAGATAAATTATGCAGTTTACATTGTGCAACGAGGCGATTCAGGAAATTCAGTGTTAGCTGAATATGCCAGTGATTTAACATTTAACCAGGAAGGACATTTGAATTTAGGCTCTACCGCGAAGTTTCGGGTCCTTATTGATTATTTACAGAATATTGAGTGGTTATATGATAATAGGAGTAAATTGCCGGAGTTAAAAGCGGCTATGAAGAATTTAACAAGATCTGGGAATAAATACAGCAATCCGAATACAGAAGATTATAATGGTCTTATTCAATCACTCATCTGGTGGACTTATTTTAATCGTGATAAAGAGCGGGATGATCTGCTTAAAGCCAGCCTGTATGAGAAAACATATCCCACAGGGAAGAAAAAGTTTTTCACGAACGGGGGTCCTTATGAACCGGATAATATATATGAAGACCAGTATTATCCAGCGTTTCAGACAGTAATTGATGCATTCGCACAATCAACAAATAGAGTATTTGTCAGGATGCTTGAAGATATTCGTAATGTTGAAATTTGTAAATGGATTATTAAAAATCCAAATAGAAGAGTTGGATTTAATAATCTGGAGAGGAGTGCGTTCAAAGAAATATATAAACGCTGGAAAAAATTAGGATATGAATTTGAATACCAAAGATTTCATCCCGGTTTACAATCTGCATTAGGTGCTTCAGGTGATAATGCATATACTCTTATGCATTTATTTGATGCTGTAAAACGGCCTCAGCCGAAAGATCCCACTTTTATTCATTCAGTATATGCGGCGCCGGGAACTCCTTATCAAATCGACTTTACATATAAAGATTTTATTGCTGGAACACAAAATGAGGAAAAAGATAATATTGTATTAAGTCCCGCTGTACGTGACTTGGTATCAAAAGCATTATATGCGGTAGTTAATGACCCCGGAATTGGAACCGGACGGTATGCAAGACTTTCCGGACACAAGGTATTTGGAAAAACAGGCACCGGTACTGATAAAGATAAGTACAGGGATAATAATAGGGCAGAGAAGTTTAGAACAGCATCATTTGTTTTTGGTATTGATGATAATATTATGGGAAATATTGTTGTATGGGTGGATAAGAATGTAAGTAATTATTCCTTTACAAGTAAAGTTGCAACACGTATTTTTAAGCATGAGATTGTTCCTTTGTTAAAACGGCACGGATATCTTAAAAGGGGAAGTAATGCGAACGTTGATTTTAATGAAAATTCCATGCCTCTTTTAGCATCAGAGGAAAAAAGTCAGCCTAGTTCTGTAGCCCTGAGCCTGCCGCAAACAACGGGACCGCCGCGTGAAAAATCTGTTGCCGATCCCCGTAAGCGTTCCTTATTTAAAGCAATAGCCCGCCCATTAAGAAACATTATTGCACTAATACTTATTGCATGCATGGTATCAACAGGCGTATCTATTAGTACAAAAGCAATTGCAGGGACTCAAGAAAAGAAAAAGCCACCTCTCGAACAAAATTATGTACATAGATTCCTCATTGACCGCTCCCAGGAAGTTATAAATCATTGGAATCTCAAATATAAGAAGCTTAGATACAACTTAAACGAAACTGCCCGCCTGCGTCGTTTCTTTAATGATTTTAAAGGCTGGCATCACCGGGATTTAGTAGGCACATTGAGCTGGTACATAAAGGCACGTATTAAGCGTATTAAAAATGTGCGTGAACGTGAGCGTGTTGAGAGGGATATTATTTTAGCACTATACCATTATGTCAAGGCCAAACCTTTCCGTGACCCCGGCATAAAGAAAACACTTACTATTAATGATCCGATTACAATGAAGGGTATGCGTAATTGTTATTCAGGCTCGGAACTGCTCATCGGTATCTATAATAAGTTTGGTTTAGGCGGCCGTACAGTTATTGTAGAGGTTTTCACTAAAGGGCCTGTGGGTCATGTGGCACTTTTTTATTTCAAGCCTACTGATAACGGAAAACGGGTCCCTTTTGTGCTTGATGTAAACACTCATTATTGGGACGCTATTACAGGCCGTGATATTCTAGATTGTCAGATTAATTATGAAAAGATAGGAGTTTATGATCTCACCCATAAAGAGATGTTTTATGAATCGTATAAGTCGTTTTTATCAAAGTGCCGAAGGGGACGTGTAAGATTTTCTAAAGAGGCAGTCCGTGCCTCAAATGATATTATATTTAAAGCAACTTCGCCTAAATACATAGATCTTATGAACGATGAGATTAAAAAAGCTCAAATTTATATCCGTCCTGAGAAAAATGAAATTACCAAAGCAATTGAAATTTTGAATGATGTTATTAAAGCACTTTATACTAGAATGATTTTTTATGAAAAGGGAGATAAAGGCTGGGATTTATATAAAGAATATGCTGTAATGTATAAAGAATACCGAGAAAAAAGGGCAAGCCTGCAAAAATATAAAGCTCAAATCTATATAAAACGGGGATTGGTACGTCATGGAAAGGGTAATTATAAAGGTGCATTAAGTCACTATGAAGTTGCACGCACAACATTACGTTCGATTGAGAAACAATATCGTGATAAGGAGTATAAAAATCTTTTAGAAAAATTGAATAAACTTGTGAGACTTGCTAAAAGGAAAAAAAGACCATTGCCGTGGTGGTATTCTTCAGGTAATAAAATATGGCGTATTGATAATGAACCTATAGTAATGTCAGTTCCTGTAAACTCTGAGATAGCACCGTTTATAGCAGTTTTACAGCCCCATGTTACATCAAAATTTCCCTCACAGGTAATTCTTGCAAAAACTCAGCCACCAAGCGGCAAAGAGCAGGAGCAGGAAGCAATTCCTGTAGTTCAGAAACTTATTGATAAATATAAACTTGCATGTAAAAGTGGAACTGTAGCCGAGAGAATGAAGTTGCGTGATGAGCTAGTAGATCATAAAGGAAGTGTTTATAGTTATTTACTGAAATATTTAGACATTGGAAAAATTAATACATGGGGTATGCATGAGAAAAGTGCCTGGAAAATGCATTATATGGCACTAAATGTAACCGGCAGATGTTTCGAGAATTTGTCTCCTAAGGAGCAATATGCTTTTGCCCAGAGAGTAAAAAAATTTATTGCTTATATAGATTCTAAAACCCTGCCTCCTAACGTGAAATCTTTTTACAGCAGCCCTAATCTTCAGATAACGCGTAATATGATTGAGGCATTATGTGATGAGCGTATGATTAATATTTATGAGATAAAAAATCCGGACCTGCCTCAGGAGAGTAAGCATAAAAAAGCTTTCAATATAAAGAAATATTTTACTAAGTTTGTAGAAAAAGCGAAAAAATTTGTTAAGCCGTATAAGACAGTTATAGTCACTTTAATTTCTGTTATCGGTGCATTGGGTGCTTTGTTTAGTATGGTTCTATGCACTTTATATTTTCAAATTAAAAGGCAAATGGAACGGAGTGAACTGTTAAGCAGGGTATATATTGAGAGTTTTCTCGCAGATAGGGCTGTAGAAGTACTTGCTTTATGGCATAAAGAGAAACGCCCATTACAGGAAAAATTATTAGAAACTAACCGCCTTGAAATGTTTTTTAATAAATTTACCGCATGGGATGCTGACGATGTCCTAGAACAATTAGCCCGTTATATTAAAGATGAAAAAAATTATTCAGAGGGCGTAGAGCGCATGTTAGTTGAAAGGGATATTATGTTAGCTTTATATCATTATGTAAAAGATAAACCGTTTGAACATACTGATGACATTGACGGTACCATGACATTATTTCATGATGAAATTTTAGATGGTAAACGGACTTGTTTTGCCGGCAGTGAATTACTGCTCGGTATATTCGAAAAATTCGGATTTAGTGACAGGGTGCTTTTAATTGATGTTATAACAGGAGGAAAAGAGGGGCATGTAGCACTTTTTTATTTTCGTCCTAACGATGATGGGAGACGTGAGCCATTCGTTATGGATGTTAATTATCACCAACAAATTCGTACAGAGTTTAATATAACCTTTGAAGATTTAGACTGGCAGGTGCCATATAGAACCCTCGGTTATTATGACCTTGAGAAGAAAAAAATGACATATGAATCTTATGATTCATTTCTTGAGTATTGGCGAAAAAGTAGAATTGGTATGCTAAAAGAAACTATACGGGAATCAAACGATATATTGTTAAAAACCCTTTCACCAGAATTTTACAAGCATATTGTACGTGAGCAGAGTCGTCTTAATACGTTACTTAGCGGTGATACAGTACCTGATTTTAAGAAAGCGTACTCTATTATTGACGGTATTATTGATTACAGTCAAAAACGAAAAGCATTTTTTAAATTACATCCACAAGACAAGAATCAATATGATAAAACAGTGGCCAATCATAAACAATATGTGGGTTTTAAGTACGATGTTGAGGTATTAGAAGCAGAGTATTATATTTCACTTGGGGTAAATGCCCATAATAAAAGTAAGTTTGGAAAGGCCAAAAGATATTACAAGAAGGCACGAAAGATTTTAACACGTATACCTAAGAAATATCACAATAATGAATATTTGCGTATTAATAGAATACTCGACCAAGTTTTGTCTACTATTCGGTATTACGATCCTGTCAATTATGAAATAAAACTGCGCTATTTGAATACACCAAAACCTAAGCTTTCTATTATTAAGCACTTGCGCATGGTTTTTTCCTTAAAAAATCTTAAAAAACTTGTTTTAATTATTAGTATTGTTGGATTCAGTACATTTTTACCATTTAATGCTCATGCTTATGAATTACCAGCTTTTTTAAAAGACCTACAATCAATTGATATAGGTGAATTCTCAAAGATATTCGTTTTAGTATTAATAGGTATGGCTTTTATTGGGATTTTAATAACAATTTTATATCGTTGGATAAAGGAAAGGTCTATTTTAGCTAGACGTCAAAGAAAAATCTTTATAAAAGATAAATCTGATGAACCACAAAATCTTATTATGAAGTTAAAAGCATATCTAAGTGAATTAAAAAGAGCAAAGAATATTTATTCCGCAACTACAATACGGGATAGGGCATTTGAGCTATTAAATCGTAATAAAGAAAGGCGGGATATATTTATATATTATAAAGCTGAGATAGAGAATGCATATCAGGACATGGAAAATTTATTTAAACAAGAGGTTATTGAACGTAGGAAAGAAGAGCTTAGGGAAATTATACGTGAAGCAATTAATAATAATAAGTTTAAATGGGCTAAAGAGGGAATGTCTGAACTTAATAGATTGGGCGGCTCTACAGAAGAGTTTAAAAAGATGCTCAAAGAAAAAAAGAGAAAGGGGATTTACGAAAAGTTTGCTGATTGGAATAAAGAAATAAGAGAAAGGATAGAAAAGAGTAGGAGAAAGGTCGAAAAGATAGAGAAGGTAGAGAGAGTAGAGAGGGTGGAAAGAGTAAAAAGAGAAAAGCCTGAAAGAGTTCATGTTTCAAGAAAAATTTCAAGACGTGGATTTATTTGGTTATTTTTTGGTGTAATTTTTGGAAGTATTATTATCAGTGCCTCTCAATGGGTAGAAAAGAGTGTTCAAAATATATTTTCACAAAATAAAAATTTAGTGCTCTGGTACTTTAGTAAATACCGGTTAAATAAGTTTAGTTTTCGTGAACCCAGAGATATTCAAGCTGACGGTACAAATATTAAAGATATGTCATATTTTTACAAGCAGTTGTCAGCTATTATGCAATCTGCATGGATGCTTCCTGAATCATACTTAGCAAGACGGATGATAAAGCATGAGAGCAATAAAATCCGCCTCGCTTTGGGTGAACATCGAGAGGATGCAATCATATTCACTGAGTATCTTAACCAAAAAATATATTATTCTATGAAACAGATTATCCGCAATATCAACAATGCTCTTAATGATGATAAATTTGGTATCTTTGAAGATAATATATCTGTCATTATAAATTTTCTTTCATCAAAGCAGCAGCAGGATATTTTGTTAGAGGCGGTTGATAGTAAAGATTATGAAACTGTCCGGAACATTATCAGTGCTATTGATACGGACGCCGATTATGCAGTATCACAATTCAACCAAAAGGTAGCATCCTATTATTATACGGCTGCAATAGATACAATTAACTTGGCAGCATCAGCTTTACGGAATCCTCAGGATACAGCGACGTGGTATCAACATAACCATAGAGCAAAAGATATTATGTACAGGCTTATACGTTTAGGAATTAAAAAAGAAAAGGTCGATAATATTATCGGTATTTTAGATAAGGCGGAAAGGGGTAAAAATATACGGAAAAACAGGCCTCGCAAAATTAAGCAATTAAATTATGCAATCTCTGCGATAAAAAAATTACCTGGGTATGATGATACGATAGAATTTAAACAAATTCCCTCTTTTAAGTATGATAGTTCAGTATATCCGTTTATTCAATTTAGGGCCTGTCCCTCTGAGGTTCCTTTTAAGTTATCACTCACAAACGGATATATTAAGTCATTTATAAGACGTTTGAAGAAAGTTATTATTCATCAATCCAGTTTACATTCCATGAATGCTAGAGAAGTACGTGACGGCCTGGAGATATTTAAACATATGGTTGAGGGAGTTCATTTCCTTGAATCTGAACATAGGCAATTTCGTCAATATGGTACTTCAGGCCTTATTGAACTGGTTCGTTCTGCAACCGGTGCTCGCGGTACAATGCAGCTTGCAAAACTAACCGGTGCTATTAATCAACTTGCTAATAGATACTCCAGATTGATGAAGAGTGATTCAAAAAAATGGACTAACAAAGAGCGGATGACATTTAAGCTTTTGGAAACATTTATTGGTAAAGACAAAAAAACTAAAGAGGCCGCAAAAGACCCTAAGAAATTAGCTGATCTCATCGAAATGCGTATTAAAGATAATAAATTGTATAATCAGCAGATAGGGTATTTATATTTGTATTTACTTTGGGATCGTTATAATCGTATAAATTTAGTTTCCGATGAAAAGGGGAATAATATATTTGAGGAAACAGATTTAGATTTTACTCAGCCGAGAGGTTTCTCTGCTGAGTTAGCAACTATTGCCGCTTATAATGGCGGACGGCCCCGCATTGACCGTGCTTTGCTCTCTTATGGCGGGGTGAAGTGGCTGGATAATATTCGCTTAAAAAAGCGTAAGGGCGCAATAAAGGGTAAATTATATTCACAGACAATTGTCTATGTTTTACGGTATTTAGATTATCTTTACTTTTTTTGTAATAAGAGGAAAAATGAATTTTTTAAGCTCAGGGCACATATGATGAATGAAGCATTCCAAAGGATAAGGAAGAGGAACCTGGATGAGAATAATGAAGGTAAATTTAAAGATTTTAATGTTGAATATGCGGCCAGGTTAGCTTCGGTTATGTCTATTCCGCCTAAGGAGTTACCCGCTGAGTATCAGGCATCCATGATTGGCTATTCATGCGTATATCGTTTTTTAGAAAAGTATAGTCCTGTTTATGAAGGAAACGATGTATATACGTGGGAAAATAAAATCGGTGCTTATGTTTTTCGAAAACTTTTTCTACCCTTTTTATCATTAACGATTAAGGGAGTAGGATTGATTATAGGAGCCTGTGCCATTTTAGTATTTATTTTTAAAAGGCGGGATAAGAAAGAGGAAGACGAAATACGTAAGGCGCCTGCAAGCCGCATAGGTTATAAAATAACTGTATTAGCATTGACGGTTGTTTTAACCTTAAGCTTAGTGTTAAGTTTTAATTTTTCACGAGTAAAAAATATTACAAATAGATTTACTGCAACTCAACAGGTACAGATTGAACCTGATATATTAAAGATGATTGATAGTTATATTGATAATGAGAATTCTGAAAAGGTACGGCGAGATGTTTTAAGTTCAATTAGAAACTTTTCTGCCGATAAACTTTTTAATACTTTCTCGCAGTTTGTAGATATTAATAATAAAAATGCCTGGGTGAGGTTTTCTCTTGATGATACAAAAGAGTCATGGCGGTTACATGAATTAGTATGTAGCGTTTTCTTTGAAAAATATTTTGCGTTGAGCAAAGAAGAGCGTGCCTTTATAAAGAAAGCCTTTAGTAAAATTGCTCAAGAAGGTATCTCATCAAAAGACTGGATATTTTACCCGCCTGAAGAAATACATAAATTGCAGAAGGAGGTTATTACATATTTAGAGCTTATTAATAGTACCGAAGGTTTATTAAGCGGTTCAAAGTCAGTTGATGATTTTTTATCATTTGTACATGATAACTACAGCAGTGCCGATACGCAGGAGTGGCGTAAATGGATACGTGAGTCACTTTCACAAGAAATTCCTGCATCGGCCTTAAGTGATATGGTACCGTATAGTAATCATAATCTTTCATATGTAAAGAAAAGTGATGATGCCTGGCGTATTCACTATCTAGCAATGGAGATTTTATTGCACAATATTCATTTACTTGATAATAAAAAACAAAGTATTGTTTTAAAGTGCGGCGGCAGTTTTTTAAAATTAACCGACGATTTAAAACGTCCTGATGGAACGGTGTATTATACTAAAGGTAATATCGCGGTGACCCAGAAGAATATTAAGAGAATAAGAGGACGAAAAGGGTTCTCTCTATGCCTCCGAGGAGCCGCTGGAGAGG
>CAZLCT010000051.1:17982-18599 GCA_964558015.1 uncultured bacterium
ATATAAAGAGAATCAAAAGAAAAAAATAATACAATCGCGTATTATACCTTCGCATAATACTTTTGCCAGTATTGGATTGTTTAACTTTATAGGCGTATCAGCAGTATCTTCCCAATTTATAGATTGGAATTCGTTTGTTAATGGACTTTATGCAGGTTGGTATAAGTTGTTATCCTTTTTATCATACCTATGGGCTAATACACAATCTAACGCTAAGATTATAATATGTGCTTTGACGTTTGGGATTGTATTCTATATAGGTAAGTATTTATGGTCACGCTTTATGAGGCCGGTTGATTCAAAATATGGCAGGCCGTCTTATTGGCGTGGCCGTCTTTATCCTTCAAAGTTAGAGTGTGATACAGCTATTGTTTTACGTACAACACGACTCTTAAGACGCATAAAGAAAGGTCATACGTGGCAGGTGCCGTTTGTGAAAAATACTAATAAGCAGACCGGTTACATTGATTTCTTTGTTCGAAGACAGAAATACCGATCTATTTTTGAACCGCATAAACCTATATTTGGTACTCTTAGTCAGTATCGCCGGGAAAGACTAGCTGAATTTAGAAACGGATGGCCGGAAAAAGTAAAAGGTATTTATTTTTATGAAAATA
>CAZLCT010000052.1:0-17844 GCA_964558015.1 uncultured bacterium
CCATAAAATAATGATTAAAGGAGCTTATTTTCATAAAAGATTTTTACTCATAATTTTAGCGACAGTTACAGTTTTTATTTGTTTCTATTTATTTTTGAGACTTATTAAAATAAACGATGATAGCTATTCATATCCGGGTTATAATTTAATTTTGATTTCGATAGACACATTAAGAGCTGACCATTTAGGATGTTATGGATATAACAGGAATACAAGTCCGAATATTGATAAGCTAGCCGAAAGTAGTATAATTTTTGATAATGCATTTAGTAACATTTCTTTAACAGTTCCTTCTCATATAACTATGTTTTCATCGTTATACACTTCGGTGCATGATATAGCCCCGCCGGACTTGGTTAACAGAGTCGATAGATTGTCTGAATCGATAATAACTCTTCCGCAGATTCTTAAAAATAGTGGATATGAGACAGGTGCGTTTATGGCAATTGATAAGAACCACGGTTTTGATAAAGGTTTTGATGTGTGTCAAGAATTAGATTTATTGAAGTGGGAGGAGATATTACAGATAGATGGTTATGTTACAGAAAAGGATTTTTTTACCAAAAGTTCGATATTCGAGTGGATTGAGGAAAAGAAAGAAAAAAAATTTTTTTTGTTTTTTCACACTTATTCTGTTCATTCTCCCTATATTTCGCCTGATTATAATTTATTTACCAATCATGAGTATGAAGGTTCTATTCCTTCTACTTATGAGGATTATATTCAATATAGTCAAGCTTACGATATTAAACATAACCGTTATTTTGATATTGTAAATAAATCGGATAAAAATGATATTCAACATCTCGTAGATCTTTATGATGGATGTATTAGTTATACAGACAGAAATTTGGGTTTATTATATAAAAGATTAGAAGAACTTGATCTATTAGATAAAACTATAATTATTATTACTTCAGACCATGGTGAAGAATTTTGTGACCATGGAAATTTAGGACATGGCAATTTATGGGTTGAACACCTTCACATTCCTTTAATTATTAAGTTGCCGGATGGTATAAAAAAAAGGATATTTTGTGATGTCGGGGTAATAGACATTATGCCGACAGTGCTTGATTTGCTTGATATTAATTTTAAACCAAAAGAATATTTTTTTCAGGGTGTTTCTCTTATTCCTGCAATAAACGAAAGTTCTTTTTCACGTGGTATATATGCGGAAGAATATGTAGGAGAAAAAATTTCTATTTTATCGTTTAAGAATAAAGAGTGGAAAGTGATTACACCAATAAATAAGGATAAAGTTGATTGTAACTTATTTCAAATCACTTGCGACCCTAGTGAACAATATGATGTTTCTTTTAATTATCCAAAAATTGTTAAAGCAATGAAGAGAAGAATAGAAAGTATTTATAGCAAAAATAAAAAATTAAAAAATAAGTTTGTTGACAAACAGCTTAAAATGCCCATAAGTAAAGAAACTGCAAGGCGCTTAGAAGCTTTGGGATATATGAATTAAATAGTAATGATAAGTTATTACTTAATAAAAAAGTACGTTTTAAATAATTAAAATAATGAACCTTTTATTTTGTTCAATTAAATCTGCATCTTTTTTTGCCTATATTGATCCGGGAACGGGAGGTATGTTTATAGGCGGTTCTTTATGGGTTTTTATTGTAATGTTTTTTTCTGTAATCGGAGCTTTTTTCCTGAAATATTTTTATAAGCCCATAAAAAAAGGGTTATTATCTTTATGGAAGAGGGTAAAAGGAAAGGAATGATTAGGCAAAAAGGGATATTATTTTTATTGGTTTTATTATTTATCTCAGGTTATTTGCTTTATTTTTTTTTAATGCAAGAGGAGATTATGAAGCAGTCAAAATTTAGCAAAGTATTAATTATTGGGATAGATGGAATGGATCCGCGGGTTGCCCAGTATTTGATGGATCAGGATAAGTTGCCGAATTTTAAAAAGTTAGCCAAAACTGGCTCATTTTTGAAACTTAATACAAGTTATCCTCCTAACAGCCCGGTTGCTTGGACTTCGATAAGTACGGGCAGAAATCCAGGGAAACATAATATTTTTGACTTTATAAGAAGAAATCCTGAAAACTATATACCAGAGCTTTCCCTGTCCCGTTCAAAAAGCGGGATTGGTGGGACTGAATATTCTTCATATGTTAGGGCGAATCCTTTTTGGAAAAAAACATCCACAGCGGGAATTCCCACAACTGTTATGCGTTGGCCTGTAACGTTTCCTGCTGAAAAAGTAAAAGGGAAAATGCTTTCGGGATTAGGAGTGCCGGATATAAAAGGTTTCTTAAGTGGGTTTACTTTTTATACATCAAAGAAAGAAATTACTTCTAAAAAGTCTTCGAGTAGAATTATGGAAGTTGAAGTAAAGAATAATGTTATCAATACTAAAATATTGGGACCAAGGGTAAAAAAAGATAAAGATATTGTTGATGTTGAACTTCCAATGAAGATTGAGATGCATAATGATTCAGTAGACCTTTTTTTAAATAATAAAAAATATAACATTCAAAAAGACAACTGGAGTGAATGGATTCGGGCTGAATTTCCTGTTGGGATTTTTCATAAGGTAAACTCAATTTTCAAGGTATATATTTCGAGTTTAAATCCTTTTGATATGTATATGACAACTATGCAGATTGATCCTGAGAGGCCTGTTGTTGATATTTCATATCCTAAAAATTATTCGAGGTATTTAACCCAAAGGATCGGTTTTTTTTATACTCTTGGTATGCCAGAAGAGACAGATGGCTATGTGGATGATAAGTTGAGCGAAGAGGCCTTCTTAGCACAAGTAGGTCAAATTGAAGATGAACGTAACAGTATGTTTTGGAATGAATTTAATGAGTTTCAACGGCTTAAAAAAGGGGTTTTAGCTTTTGTTTATGATAGTTCGGATCGTCTACAGCATCTTTTTTGGGATGAGAAAATATTTTCCAATACTAAAGAGAAATTTCAGATTAATCAAAATATTATTAACTACTATATTGAAAAGGATAAATTCTTAGGAAAAGTGATTCAAGCGTTAGATGATAAGACGCTTTTACTTCTACTTTCTGACCATGGTTTTACTTCGTTTGAAAGAGCTGTAAGTATAAATACGTGGCTTGTTGAGAATGGATTTATGGTTCTTAAGAAAAAGCTTGCTGAGGGAGAAGATGGTGCTTTGTTTCGGTATGTTGACTGGTCTAGGACAAAAGCTTATTCAGTTGGTTTTAATAGTATTTATGTCAATCTCAAGGGAAGAGAAGGCCAGGGTATAGTTTCAGATAAAAATGAAGTTATCGATGAGTTAGTTAAGAGGCTTGAAGGATTTATTGATAAAGATACTCAAAGGAATGTGGTAAATAAGGCATACCGACGGGAAGAGATATACAATGGAGATTATGTAATTGACGCACCTGATATTATAATTGGTTTTAATCCAGGATATAGAATGGCTTGGGAGACAGCCATTGGAGGTTTTTCTAAAGATGCATTATATGATAATATAAAGAAATGGAGAGGCGACCATCTTGTTGACCCTAAATTTGTTCCGGGGGTCCTTTTTTCAAATGTCAAATTTTCTGTGGATACAGCATCACAAATGGATGTAACGCCGACTATTTATAATGCCTTAGGTATTGAGATCCCTGATGATATTGATGGCAGGAGTCTATTGAAGTAGAAAATAACATATTAATCTAGTTATTTCTTTTTTAATTTTTTGATTAGATTTTTTGCTGCTTCTTGTTCAGCTTCACGTTTGCTTGGACCCCACCCTGTTGCTTTTTTACTTTTTGAAATACTGACAGTGGAATAAAACATATTCTTTCTTTCGATTGTATGGTAGTAAGGAAGAATTTTAAGCCTTTTTTGTGAATACTCCTGTAAAGCGCTTTTGAAGTTTTTATCTAAACGTGAGAGCTTTCTTACATCAAGATATTTTCCAAGACATTTTGAAATAAAATTTTCTGCCGGTTGTATACCTCCATCCAAATATATTGCGGCAATTACTGCCTCGACTGTATTTGCAAGCATATTAGCCTTTGTATATATTTTTCCGGCTGATTCTCCTTTTCCTAGTTTAAGATAATGAGCCAGCTTAAGAGTTTTTGCGATTTTGAACAAATGATCTTTTGAGACAAGAATTGAGCGATATTTGCTGAGGGTGCCTTCGGGAGAGTTTTTAAATTTTGTAAAGAGTCTTTTACTTAAGATGAAGGATAAAATCGTATCTCCTAAGAATTCAAGACGTTCGTTGTCGTCTAGATTTGTTTTTTGTGGAAATTGTGCTTTCATTTCGTTTTTATATGAACTGTGTGTCAGTGCGAGATCGAGTAGGGACGGGTTTTTAAAATGATATCCGATTTGGTTCTCTAAGTCCTTTAAATTGTTTAATTTCTTTTGTTTCATAAGGTTAAAGAGTAATTTTTTTACCAATTTTTGTCAAGATATTTGTAAATATACACTTAAATACTTGGGCAAAATAATGGTTAATTAGACTGAAATATTAACGTAACGTATAATTTGACAAAGAGTTACTGATAAATTATAATATCTCCTCTTTATTTGTGTGACAAATTATAGAATTTATTATTATATTAAATAAATTTTATTAAAAGTATGTTTCAGATCTTAACTCGATAATTATTATCGAGTTAATTTTTTTATAAAAATTAACTTTTTGGCATATTTGAATAGTATATTAGAACTTTCCGAATAAAGAAATTTAATAAGGAGATTATATAAATGGTACGATGTGCAGTTGTTGGGGCAAAAGGATATACAGGATGTGAATTAGTAAAGTTGTTGGCAAGACATCCACAAGTTGAATTATCATTTATAGCAGATAAGGATGAAGAACCACAGGATGCTTGTGATTTTATTCCTAACTTGCCTCGGAATAAACAGTTAGTGATAAAAAAATTTAATTATAATGAAGTTGTAAAAACTTCAGATGTAATTTTTCTTGCTCTTCCTCATACAAAGTCTATTGATTTTGTCCAGAAGTTTAAAAATGATGACAAAATAGTAATAGACCTTTCTGCTGATTTTAGATTGAAGAATCTTTCTACTTATGAAAAGTGGTATAAAGTTAAGCATGCTGATGCTTCATTAGTAAAAAATGCAGTATACGGGTTACCTGAATTATACAGGGATAGGATAAAGAAGGCCAAGCTTATAGCGAACCCTGGATGTTATCCCACAGCGGTTATTCTTGGTCTTTTACCGTTACTTAAAAAAGGATTAATCAATACAGATTTTATAATTTGTGATGCTAAAACAGGTATTAGTGGGGCAGGAAGAAATCCTACGGCTAAAAATCATTTTTGTGAGGTTTATGACAATTTTCAAGCATATAAGCTTAATCAGCACCAGCATATGCCTGAAATTGAAGAGATAATTTCGGATATGGTTGGGGAGGGAGTATCCATTAACTTTGTTCCGCATCTGTTGCCGATATTGAGGGGGATTTTAATTACGAGTTATTTTGATAGAAAGCCGGGTATTACTGCTGATAAGATTTATTCAGCATTCCATGAGGAGTACAAAGGGGAACCTTTTATACGTGTTATGAAAAAGGGCAAATTCCCCCAGACTAAAAATGTACAAGAGACAAATTATTGTGATATTGGTGTTTGGGCAAATGATGACTCAACTCGAGTTATCATTGTGAGTGTGATCGATAATTTGGTAAAAGGAGCGAGTGGCCAAGCAATTCAAAATATGAATTTATGCTGTGGATTACCCGAGGAAATGGGCCTTGTATGAGAATAAAAGTACAGAATAAAAAAAGTGCCATTACTCTTCCTAAAGGATTTAAGGCTAGCGGGATTGGTTGTGGAATTAAAAGAAGCGGTAAGTTTGATCTTGCATTGCTTTATTCAGAAAAAAAGGCAAAAGCTGCCGCAGTGTTTACAACTAATCGCCTTAAGGCATGGCCAGTTATTATTGGAAAAAAGCATATAACTTCTTCTTTAATTCAAGCTGTTATTGTTAATAGCGGTAACGCTAATTGTGCCAATGGCGAGAAGAATAAAGAAAAGGTTAAAAAATGTTGTAAAGTTCTTGCTGAGGAGTTAGGTATAAGTCCTTATGAAGTGTTTCCTTCATCGACCGGTATTATAGGAAGGGATTTGCCTTTGGATAAAATTTTGACGCATATCCCACGGCTGGTTAAGGGGCTTTCAAAGACGAGGGGTCATTCTGCGGCCCGTGCTATTTTAACAACAGATACTAGGACTAAAGAAGCAAGTGTTTCTTTCTTGGCTTACGGTAAGAAAATTACAATTTCTGCAATGGCCAAAGGCTCCGGTATGATTAATCCAAATATGGCTACAATGCTCGTGTTTATAACGACTGATCTTAATATTAGTAAGGCACTATTAAACCAAGCGTTGAGGGATGTAAATGAGTGTACTTTCAATATGATTTGTATTGATAATGATAGAAGTACAAATGACACCGTGTTAATTTTAGCAAATGGTGCGGCTGGAAACGAATCAATAATTAAAAAGGGAAAAGATTATTATAATTTTGTAAATGCCCTTGAGGTTCTTTGCAGTTATATAGCTAAGGAAATAGTTTGCGACGGTGAGGGTGTGACAAAAGTATGTAAAATTTTTATTGACCGGGCTAAAAATGAAAAACATGCTAAACTGGCTGCACGCTCAATCGCACATTCTATGCTTTTTAAAACTGCTTTGCATGGTAGTGACCCAAACTGGGGAAGAATTGTTGCCGTTCTTGGTTCTTTGAGTGACATTGATTGTAATTTCAATAGAATGAAAGTTGCTTTTGATAAATATATTGTTTATAAAAACGGCAAACCACTCAATAGAAATTTACCCGGAGCCCGTAAAGCATTAAAAAAGAAGGAAGTTGATATACACGTTGATTTAGCAAGCGGAAGGGCAGGGGCTAGTTTTTTAACATCAGATTTATCGCGGGAATATATTGCTATAAATTCTTATTATACCACATGAGATGCTTTGCACAAATTAGACTTCCTTAGTTTCGATAAATATTAAACGTAAAATCTGTAAGTCAATAATAATTATTTCGTAACATTAGTGGTTGAAGGTTAGTTTTAAAAAATAAGCGGGAATTAGCATTTATGGAACGAATTGTTGAGAAGGCAAGTATTTTAATTGAAGCATTACCGTATATAAAAAAATTTAGGGGCAAAGAAATTGTCATAAAATACGGCGGTGCTGCAATGAACAATAGTGAGATAAGGGCAAATATCCTTCATGATCTTGTTTTCATGAATTATGTAGGCATTAAGTCTGTTTTGGTTCATGGTGGTGGGCCTATGATTAATCAAAAAATGATGGAACATAAAATAAAGCCCCATTTTATTGAAGGCTTGAGATATACCGATAAACAAGCTATTGATATAGTTGTACAAACATTGGCAGATATTAATAAAGAAATGGTCCATGATATAAATCAATTTGGGGCGAGGGCAATTGGTTTAAGCGGTCATGATAATGAGATACTAAACGTCGCAAAAGTGCAGTGCTCAGAGGATGTGGGATTTGTAGGCGAGGTTGTATCTGTTAATGTTATGCCTCTTAGAGAATTGACTGAATTTAATATTATTCCTGTTGTATATCCTGTAGGATATGATGAAAAAGGTGACACATATAATGTAAACGCTGATGAAGCCAGCGCAAAAATTGCAATCGCTCTTAAAGCTCAGAAATTAATGATCTTGACCGGTGCTCCTGGGATTATGAGAGATCTTAATGATGAAGATTCATTGATTTCTACCATTAATGTTAATGAAGTTGAAAAATTGATTTCAAATAATGTTATAAAAGGTGGTATGCTTCCTAAAATTAAAGCATGCAGTGAGGCTTTGAAAGGCGGCGTAACTAAAACACATATTATTGATGGACGCGTAAAACATTCCCTTCTTTTAGAAATATTTACTAATCAGGGAATCGGAACAGAAATAGTGATGTGAGACGAATATAGAGGGAACATACATGAAAACATCAGACATAGAAAAGTTGTATGAAGAGTTTGTTTTACCAACATATACCCATTTGCCGGTTTGTTTAGTAAGGGGAAAGGGTTCACGGGTCTGGGATATTCAGGGAAGAGAATATATCGATTTTTTCCCCGGGTGGGCAGTGAGCGGATTGGGGCATTGTCCCCCGCTTGTATGTGCGGCAGTAAAAAATCAGGCTAAGAAGATTTTACATATTTCAAATAATTATTTAAATCTTAAACAAGCTTTACTTGCCCGGGAAATTATTAAGCATTCATTTCAGGGAAAGGTGTTTTTTTGCAACAGCGGAGCAGAAGCAGTGGAATCTGCAATTAAGTTTGCACGCAGATATGGCAGGCAGGAGGGTAAGTATGAAATTATAACTATGGAACAATCTTTCCATGGAAGAACGTTAGCAACATTGACTGCTACTGGACAGCCTAAATATAGAGATGGATTTGATCCCTTACCGGGGGGATTCGAATATGCAAAATTTAATTCTATTGATTCTCTTAGGCAGAAAATTACACCTAAAACCGCAGCGATAATACTTGAACTTATTCAAGGTGAAGGTGGAATTAACATCGTTACCAAAGAGTACCTTGAGGCTCTTAAAGATATATGCCAGAAGCAGAAAATTTTACTGATTTTCGATGAAGTGCAAACGGGCATGGGACGGACAGGAAAAATGTTTGCTTATCAACATTTTGGTATTGAACCCGATCTTATGTCTTTGGCAAAGTCATTAGGTGGAGGTGTTCCTATTGGTGCTCTAGTTGTGAATAATAAATTAAAGAATTGCCTAACACCTGGAACGCATGCTTCAACATTTGGGGGGAATCCATTAGTAATGGCTGCCGGCTTAGCCGTGTTTAAGATGATAAAAAAGGAAAAGTTATTAAAGAATGCTCGAGATATGGGAGATTATCTTCAGGCCAAACTAAAAGAACTTAAAAAAAAGTATGGTTTTATAAAAGAGATTAGAGCTCTTGGTGTTATGATTGGTTTAGAGTTAAGCAAAGATGGCAGCAGAATAGTTAATAGGGCAATGGAAAAAGGATTGCTCATTAATTGTACTCAAGGGACGGTATTACGTATTATGCCTGCTATTACTGTAAATAAAAAGTTAATTAATAAAGCCATTGCAATACTTGATGAAGCTATGCAGGAGACGTTATGAAAAAGTGCAGCATATTAAATATAAATAATATTAATGATGAAAGTTTAGAGCGAATACTTGATTTGACTTTTAAGGTAAAACAGGAACCTCAAAAATATTATGATATTTTAAAAGGGAAAAACTTAGGGTTGATATTTGAGAAGCCGTCAACGCGAACTAGGGTGTCGTTTGAGGTTGGAATGAGCCAGTTAGGAGGAAATAGTTTTTATCTTTCTCCTGATGAATTACAACCCGGCAGGAGAGAACCTTTGAAAGATATTGCAAGAACCCTTTCAAGATATTTAGATTGTCTTGTACTGCGAACTTTTATTCATAATGTCATAGTTGAGGTTGATACATATTGTACGATTCCTGTTATTAATGGTTTAAGCGAGAGGGCTCATCCATGTCAGGCATTGACTGATTATTTTACTATTATGGAAAAATTTAATAATAGGAAGGACATAAAAATTTCTTATGTAGGTGATGGTAACAATGTACTAAACTCTCTTTTAATTCTTTTTTCACGGAAAGGCATGCACTTTAGTGTTGCAACGCCCAAGAAATATTCACCTGATAAGGAAGTGACTGAGAAGGCATTCGGGTATTGTAAAAAAAGCGGTGGATCATTAACGATTATTAATGATCCGTTAGCAGCTGTTACTGATGCTGATGTCATTTATACCGATGTATGGATAAGCATGGGACAGAATAAGTCTGATAAAGATGAGGCTGTCTTTAAGGCTTTTCAAGTTAACAAAGATTTGTTAAAGAGAGCAAAACAGAATGCGTTTGTTATGCATTGTCTTCCGGCGATACGGGAGAAAGAAATAACGAATGAGGTTATTGAATCAGAGCAGTCTATTGTTTTTGATCAAGCTGAAAATAGACTTCATGTTTCAAAAGGTGTATTAATTTATTTATTAACTTAGTAGCACGAATTAGCAGTTTAAAGGTTATATATCTTAATAATTGTAACACCTTAAGAGCTATCTTAATAAGGTGGTTATTAGAGAAAGAGGATTTTATGGCAAAGGGAAAAGTTGTATTAGCATATTCGGGTGGATTAGATACTTCTTGTTGTATTAAGTGGTTACGTGATACATACGGATTAGATGTTATATGTTTTTCTGCTTTTATAGGGGAAGTTTCTGATAAAAGCATTTTACAAAAAAGAGCTTCTTCTATAGGTGCATCAAAAGTGTATATTGAAGATTTAAAGAAAGAGTTTGCGGAAGATTTTATCCTCCCCGCCCTTAAGGCCCATGCTTTGTATGAGGGTAAATATCTTTTATCGACGGCTATTGGACGACCGCTGATTGCAAAACATCTAGTTGCTATTGCACACAAAGAAAAGGCACAATTTGTTGCTCATGGATGTACCGGAAAAGGTAATGACCAAGTAAGAATTGAAGTGGGTGTACGCAGTTTAGATCCTTCGCTTAAGATTATTGCTCCTCTTAGGGAGTGGGAATTTAAGTCACGGGAAGATGAAATAGCCTACGCTAAGAAAAATAAAATTCAAATTCCAGTAACCAAAAAAAGTCCTTATTCTATTGATAGGAACATTTGGGGCGCTGCAATTGAAGCCGGAATTCTTGAGGATCCATGGGTAGAGCCTCCGGAAGACGCTTACTTTTTGACTAAAGGAAAGGTTCCAAAAAAATCAAGATATGTAGTGATAACGTTTTCTCATGGAGTACCCGTAGCATTAAACGGTAAAAGAATGGACTTGGTAGCTATTGTGGAAAAACTTAATAAAATAGCTGGTTCATATAAGATAGGGAGAACTGATCTTATTGAAAACAGGCTGGTTGGTATTAAGTCCCGTGAGATTTATGAAGCACCGGCTGCTACTATATTAGTTGCTTCACACACTGAACTTGAGAGTTTGGTATTTGACAGGGAGTTTTTGCATTTTAAGAGGAGTTTATCACATAAGTATAGTGAACTTGCATATTATGGTTTGTGGTTTAGTCCCCTAAAGGAAGCACTGGACAGTTTCTTTAATAAACATCAGCATCTTGTTACCGGTGAGGTGAAGATAAAATTGAGCGATCAATGTGCTCAAATTGTCGGCAGAAAATCTCTGTATTCTTTATACGAAGAAAAGCTTGCAACATATTCAAAGGAAGACAAATTTGATCATAATGCTGCAAAAGGTTTTATCGATTTATGGGGTTTGCCCTATGTAGTAAGTTCTTCTCGTGATAAAAAGATAAAAATGAAATAATGTGGATATCCGTGTAAAGAGCCGTCTATTAAAAGAAAGGTTAAAGAAATGAAAAAGATGTGGGGTGGAAGATTTAATAAGCACCTTGATCAGGTAGCGTGTGAGTATTCATATTCTTTATCTGTAGATAAAGAGTTGCTACCATACGATATTCAGGCCACAATTGCCCATGTTAAGACATTAAAAAAAGCAAAAGTTTTAAAGCCTTTAGAAGCAACGAAGCTTATTAAAGGATTGATGGGTGTTGAGGGGTATCTAAAGTCAAAAGACCTTTTAAAATTTAATAAAAAGTTTGAGGATGTTCATACGCTTATTAATGATATTCTTGAACAAAAAGTTGGAGTTGTTGCTAGGAAAGTTCATACTGCTCGTTCCAGGAACGACCAGGTTATTACTGCAACTAAATTGTATATGAAAGAGAAAATTACAATAATAATCAATAAACTAACACAATATCAGAAAGCTTTATTAGTATTGGCTAAAACGGGAAAAAGTGTAGCAATCCCAGGCTATACTCATTTACAAAGGGCGCAGGTGGTGTTGTTTGCCCACCATATACTTGCTTATTTGGAAATGGCTGAGAGGGATAAAGAAAGATTTAAATCGTTATTTTCTCGAGTTGATAGGTTGCCTTTAGGTTCGGGGTCTTTAGCTGGCCTTTCGTTTTCTATTGATAGGGCTTATACTGCCAAACTTCTTGGGTTTTCTAAAATATGTGAAAATAGCATTGATGCCGTAAGTTCTAGAGACGATACAATCGAATTTCTTTCTTGTATTTCAATTTTATTTATGCATCTTTCAAGACTAAGTGAGGATTTTATTTTATGGAATTCGCAGGAATTTGGATTTATTGATATTCCAGATGATTTTACGACTGGTTCAAGTATTATGCCTCATAAGAAAAATGCTGATATGTTTGAGCTGACAAGAGGAAGAGCAGGCAAGGCATTTGGTAATTTAGTTTCTGTTTTAGTTACCATGAAAGGATTACCGCTTGCTTACAATAGAGACATGCAGGAAGATAAGGAGCCTCTTTTTTCTTCCGTTAATTTAGCTATTAATGTGCTCAGCTTATTTTCAAAAATGATTCCCAAAATAAAGATTAAAAAAGACAGTTGTTTTATTGCTTCATCGGACAGTTTTCTTTATGCTACAGATTTAATGGACCATCTTGTTAAAGGTGGTATCGCATTAAGAGATGCCCATTTTATTGTGGGGCAGATTGTAAGCTACTCTCTTAAGTCAAGAAAAGACCTTTCAGAGTTAAGTCTTAAAGAATTAAAAAAGTTTTCTCATGGTTTTGATATAGACCCAAAGCAAATTTTTAACAGCAAACAATCTTTAAGTAAAAGAAAATCTTTCGGGAGTACCAATCCTTCAATGGTTAAAAGAATGATAAGCTCTTGGGAGAGGCGCTTAGATAAGAAGTAATTTTATGCATTACTTTCATTACAAGAATAAAAAACTTTTTTGTGAAGATGTTTCAATTGAAGCAATTGCTAATAAGGTTGGAACGCCTTTTTATTGTTATAGCTACAGGACTTTAGTTGAACATTTCCAAAAATTAAAAAAGGCATTTTCTTCAATTAACCCCCTTATTTGTTTTTCGATGAAATCGAATTCAAACAGTGCCGTTCTCTATAGTCTTATTAAAAAAGGTGCTGGGCTGGATATAGTTTCTGGAGGGGAACTGTATCGTGGGTTAAGAGCTGGATGCAATCCTAGGAAGATGGTATATGCCGGAATTGGTAAAACAGATACTGAATTATCTGATGCTATTAAAAAAGGTATTTTATTGTTTAACGTTGAATCAGTTCAGGAGCTTGAACGCATTTCGCGTATTTCCGAACGGCTTAAAGTTAATACCCAAGTATCTATTCGTGTTAATCCTGACGTTGAATCAGGAACACATGAATATATTACAACGGCAAAAGCAGAAAACAAATTCGGCATAAATCTGCCGCTTGTTGAGGGTCTATGTTTAAAAGGTTTTTTGTTTAAAAATGTTTCAATTGTGGGGCTCCATATTCATATTGGTTCTCAGATTACAAAATCTGAGCCATTTGTTAAGGCAATAAGAAAGACTTTGTCTTTTATGGATAAGATGAAAAAAAGGGGGATTCATTTTAAATATTTAAATCTCGGCGGAGGTTTAGGAATTGTTTATAAAGATGAGACTCCTCAGACTGCCGCTCAATTTTCGAGAAAAGTTATTCCCTTGGTTCGAAATAAAGGATATAAGATTATTTTAGAACCGGGTAGATTTATCGCAGGCAATAGCGGAATTTTTGTTACACGGGTTACGTATGTTAAACGGGGACTTAAAAAGAATTTTTTAATTGTTGACGGTGGAATGAATGACCTAATTAGGCCGTGTTTATATGGTTCTTATCATGAAATTTTTCCTATAATACGCCATATTAAAAGAAAAAGTTCTGTTTTCGATGTAGTTGGGCCTATCTGTGAGAGCGGAGATTTTTTAGCCAAACAGCGAAGACTTCCTGAATTTGAGGCGGGCGAGGTAATGGCATTATTAGGTGCTGGGGCTTACGGGTTTACTATGAGCAGTAATTATAATTCTAGACCGCGTGTAGTTGAAGTACTTGTAAAGGGTAAAAAGTTTGACGTAGTCAGAAAACGAGAAACTTACGCTGATTTAGTACATGGTGAAAAAATACCAAAATTTTTAAAATAGAAAATAATTTGCACAGACGCACATAATGCGTCTATACTTACAATGTTTGTTTATGAAAAATGATGTTCATTTTTACAAAATGTGCGGGACAGGTAATGATTTTGTTATAATTGACAACCGCAGGTCGATTATTCGAAGTAGAAAAAAAATAGCACGAGCTATTAGCCATAGACATACAGGTATTGGCTCAGACGGCTTGATTTTATTGGAAAAGAGCCGTAGGGCTGATCTTAGAATGAGAATATTTAATGCTGACGGCAGTGAAGCTGAAATGTGTGGGAATGGCATAAGGTGTGCCGCATGGGTGGCGCATCATATTATGAAGTTTAAAAAGAATATTAAGTTTGAGACAATTGCTGGTTTGATTAAAGTTAATGTAAAGAAAAATATTGTCAAAGCACAGCTTTCAGATCCTGTTGATTTTAGAGATTATGCCCCGCTTGAGGTTAGAGACGGTATTTTTTATTTTTATTTTATTAATACAGGTGTGCCTCATTGCGTAATATTTGAAGAGAATATTGATAATTTCCCTGTCAATGAAATTGGGAAGGAAATTCGTTTTCATCCTCATTTTCAGCCATTTGGAACAAATGTTAATTTTGTTCAAATTAAGGATAAAAGTACAATTTTTGTTCGTACCTATGAACGAGGGGTCGAAGCTGAAACCCTTGCCTGTGGTACGGGTTCAACAGCATCGGCAGTTGTCAGTGCCTTAATAGAAAAATGTATACCGCCAATTACTGTTATTACAAAGGGCGGAGAGAAGCTGACTATATATTTTGATATATCAACTTTTTCTGTTACTAATGTATCCCTTGAAGGTACGGTTAAGTATATATTTGAGGGGCAGTTTAATATTCGTGGATAATTTTGTATTGATTTATTTTAAGGTCCGATTATGTAGCCACCATGTGGCTTTAGGCCGTAAATGATTTTGTCATTAAAGGAGGTTACTTATGTTTCAAGGTTCAATGGTAGCAATCGTTACACCATTTAACAAAGGAAGAGTAGATAAAATATCTTTAAAGAAATTACTAGATTTCCATGTTAAAAATGGGACAGATGCAATTGTTGTATGCGGTACAACAGGGGAAGCTGCAACCATGTCTCATGAGGAACATAAAATGGTTTTAAGTTTTGTTAAAGATTATATTGGGAATAAACTTCCTGTTATTTGTGGAGCTGGTTCAAATAATACTGCTGAAGCATTAAGCCTGAGCCGTCACGTGAAAAAAATACGGGCTGCTGGGGTTCTATCTGTTGTGCCGTATTATAATAAACCCACACAAGAAGGTATGTATAAACATTTTGAATATCTTGCAAAAAATGTGGATATACCTTTTATTTTATATAATGTTCCTTCACGTACAGGTAGTTCTATTGCACCAGGTACGGTTGCCCGGCTTTCAAAAATTCCTAATGTTGTTGCTATTAAAGAAGCAAGTGGTAGTTTAGAACAAGTGAGCCAGATTTTAAATCAATGTGATATAACTGTGGTTTCTGGCGATGATTCGCTTGCATATCCAATTATGGTATTAGGAGGAAAGGGCGTTATTTCAGTATCGGCAAATATTGTTCCCAACAAAGTTCATTGCTTAACTCAAGCTGCTTTGGAAGGAAATTTTGATGAAGCAAGAAAAATTCATTTTGAGCTGTTATTAATAAATAAAGCAATGTTTATTGAAACGAATCCTATTCCTGTTAAAACAGCTCTTTTCTTAATGAAAAAAATTAGACCTGAATTTAGACTTCCTTTATGTGGTATGCAAAAAGAAAATTTAGATAAGTTAAGAATTGTTTTACGTGAGTATAAATTAATTTAGAAAGAAATATAAAATGAGGTGAAATAATGGTTCGTATCATTGTATCTGGGGCTTCAGGGAGGATGGGCCAGCGTATTATCAGATTAGGCTTAAATGATAAAAATATTACTATAGGAGGGGTTTTTGAACAACAGGGTCACCCTTTAATAGGAACTGATATTGGCTCCCAAATAGGGGCAGGAAAAACTAATCTTATAATTATGTCTGATCTTTCAAGCGTAGTTGATAAAGGTGATGTTATTATTGAGTTTACTAATCCTGGTGCTACTTTGGACCATCTAAAGACAGCCTTGAAGTATAAGAAAAAAATGGTAATTGGTACAACTGGTCTTTCAACAATAGAACAGGAAAGTATAAAAGAAGCATCACAGCAGATTGCAATTGTTTTTGCTCCGAATATGAGTGTAGGTGTAAATTTGCTTTTTAAGCTTTCCCATCTGGTAACTTCTACTCTCGGGCAAGATTATGATGTTGAAATTGTTGAGACCCATCATAAGTTTAAAAAAGATGCTCCTAGCGGTACTGCTAATGAAATAGCACGTCAAGTTGCTTCGGCTCGTAATATTGATTTGTCTGACGGTGCGGTTTATGGAAGGTCCGGATTTTGCGGTGAACGCAAAAAGGGTGCTATCGGTATTCATGCAGTACGTGGTGGTGATGTTGTTGGTGAACATACAATATCCTTTCTGGGTGAGGGTGAACGTATAGAGCTTACTCACCGTGCTTCATCAAGAGATGCTTTCGCAAAAGGCTCAATCGTGGCTGCGCAGTTTATAAGCAATAAAAAGAAAGGACTTTTTTCAATGCAGGATGTTTTAGGCATTACCTAGGAAATATATTGATTGAATGTTTATTTTAAGATACAATTTAATTAATAAAGGTTAAAAATATTTCGATACTAAGAAGATACATGGATGAGATTAGCACTGATAGCTTAGTTTGATTAAATTTATTAAGTGAGGTGCGCATTAAAGGAGGTGCAGATTGCGGAATATAAAACTGAATAAATACGGATTATTTTTTGTTGTGCTTATTTTGCTAACCAGTGTGAGTGGTTGTCGTACATTCGATGAAACTGTTATTCATGATGAATTATTTACTTATGAAAGTGCTTATGATGTGGCTTTTTTGAAAGTTATAGATGCTGTTAATAAGACTCCTGGATGGAAGCTTATAGGTACTCATAAAGAAGAAGGTAAGGTTATAGCTATTTGTGATGCCTTTACACGGGATGATAGCGTAACTATATTAGTAAAACGGGTTACTCGCAAAAAGACTTCTGTTGAACTTGATCCTAAGTCACAAAGTTCCAGAGGTGCAGAAGAAATATTGAAATCAATTGATAAAGCTTTTATGCAGTAAGTGTTGTGATTTAGTTTAATTGAATATTTGATTTATTAATTTTTAATTAAAAGACAGGATAATTTTAATAAATTCCTGTCTTTTTTTATTCTATTTTATTATTCGTACTAAAATAAAGGGAAAAAGTATAATTTATAAAAGGTATTTATGAATGCTATTCGGTTAACAGGCGTTAAAGTTCATAACCTCAAGAATATTGATGTGGCCATCCCTCGAAATCAATTAACTGTGATCACGGGCTTGAGTGGGTCGGGAAAATCCTCTTTAGCATTTGATACTTTATATGCCGAGGGGCAAAGGCGTTATGTGGAGAGTTTGAGCTCTTATGCTCGACAGTTTTTGGGGCGAATGGACAAACCTGATGTAGCATATATTAAAGGCATATCACCCGCTATTGCTATTGAACAAAAGGTGATTACTCGCAACCCTCGTTCTACGGTGGGTACAACTACCGAGATTTATGAATACCTTAAATTACTTTTTGCCCGTGTGGGAAAAACTTACTCCCCAATTAGCAATGAGGTAGTAAAAAGGCACAGCATAAAAGAGGTGGTCGCTTTTGCAAAAAAATGGAACGAAGATCAAAAGTTTATGGTATCG
>CAZLCT010000053.1:0-17609 GCA_964558015.1 uncultured bacterium
CCTACGCGGGATACATCCCGTCCTACGCCTCGTACTGTCTCACCACAACCCTGAAGAATAAATACAACAACTAATAGGAACCATATTAGATACATTTTCTTCATATAACTGCCCTCCAACATTTATTAATATATTTTAATAAATCCTACCTATTTCTTCTATACATTTGACTTATAATATCCTTATAATGAAAAGAAACTACATTACGTTTGATTTTAAGTGTAGGAGTTAGCTCTCCCTTCTCTTGTGAAAATTCTTCCGAAAGCAACCTGAATTGTTTAATTCGTTCATAATCAGTTAACTCTTTATTAACCCTTTCTACATGTTCACGAAAAATGTCATAAATCTCTTTTTTTGCTATTAACTCATTCAAAGAATTATAATGTATTTCATGCATTTCAGCAAATTTTTCTATTTGTTCAAAATCAGGAACTATGATTGCTGACAGATATTTCTCTCCATCGCCGCATACAAACACCTGGTTAATATATTGATCCGATATTAATTGATTTTCAATATTTTGAGGCGCTACATTTTTCCCTGAAGAAGTTACGATAATATCCTTCTTACGGTCTGTAATTTTTAAAAAGCCTGCTTCATCTATTGAACCTATATCTCCCGAATAAAGCCATCCGTCTTTTATGACTTCATGTGTAGCAACTTCGTCTTTATAATAACCACGCATGACATTAGGCCCCTTAATTAAAATTTCACCGTCATTTGCAATTTTTACAGATACATTATCAAGTGGAATACCGACAGTTCCGAATTTGTTTTTATCAAACCGATTCACAGAAACAACTGGTGATGTTTCTGTCAAACCATATCCTTCTAAAATATAAATATTTGCAGCATAAAAAAATCTTGCTATTTCTCTCGATAATTTTGCACCTCCAGAAATTAAATACTTTACTCGTCCGCCGAATTGTTTACGTATTTTATTGTAAATCAAAATACATGCAATAAAATGAGCTAATATAAGAAAAATCGGGATTCTCTCTTTTTTACGTTGTAATATGTATCGTTTTTTCCCTACGTTCAAAGCCCAGTAAAATAAATTTTTTTTAAATGACAGGGATGACTCGGCAGAGCCTATTATTCTGTGATAAAATTTTTCAAAAATCCTTGGGACAAAGTTAGCTACATGAGGCTTTACCTCTTTTAGGTTTTGAAGTAATGTGTTTAGATTCTCAGCAAATGCAATAGTAATTCCTAAATCAATACATCTGTAATATCCAGCAAGCCTTTCAAAAACATGACTGAGGGGTAAAACAGATAATGCAACACACCCTTTAAAACCAGGCAACGCTCTGGCTGATGCTTCACAATTTGATAAAAAATTATGGTGTGTTAGAATAACTCCCTTCGGTGGGCCTGTTGTTCCAGATGTATAAATTATAGATGCAATATCATCTTCTTGAATTCTTTTTATTCTATTTATAAATACATTCTTTTTATCCCGCTCCTCTCGTTTTCCTCGATTAATCACATCATTAAACATCATAATTCTATTCATGCTTGTAATTTTATCAAAAGATATAATTTTTAAATTTTCTTGATAACGTTGAATGAGTCTCTCTAACTTACTCATATGACGATCGCCAGAAATTATTACTGCTCGGGACTCACTATGATTAATAATATATTCAACTTCACGTCTTCGATATGTAGGGAATATAGGGACTGTAACAGCTCCGAGAGAAAGAATTGCCAAATCAATATAAATCCATTCAGGTCGGTTTTCGGAAATAATCGCAACCTTATCATCCTTTCTGATACCTAAAAATGAAAGGCCTAAGGAAACATGTGATATTACGTCATAAATTTCATTCCAAAAAATATCCTTATATTTACCACCCCTTTTTACTTTCAAGACAGGTCGGCTCTTATAACTACTTAAACTTTTAAGAAACATCTCTGGAATGTTTTTTATCGTCATAATTATAAAAGATTTAAGTCTTCAAGAAAATATTGTTCTTATTGTGATAAACATTATTTAATAATCCATTCGGTATAATACTTTTTGAGGATAAATGAAATAATTTATTTTTTGGGAAGGTTTCTCTGTTGATCTAAGACGGCCTGCTGTTGTTTTATAATACTATACTGCCGTTCTTGTTCTTTTCTCATTTTATCAATTAAATTGAGATTTTTATTAACCCTATTGAAAATCATTCGCATCTTTTCTTGCCTTATTATTTCTTCAACACCAGTTAATGGCGTGTCAATTTCCTTTATAACTTTCCTCAATAAAATATTCTCTTCATTCATTCTTTTAATAGATGAATCAGCTTCTTTAAGACGATTTTGTGCTTCATCTAAAGGAGCATCACCCTTATTTACAATTGTTGTTTCTATGTTATCTTCGGACGGCTCATCCGTGGTTTGAGCTTTGGTCAAAGATATGCCATAAAACATAAAAATTATTATTATAAAAACACTAAATATAATTTTTGCCATAACATATATATCCCTTTTTTAAAAATAAATGTATCATATATGTATTCATATGTCAAGCAACTAAAACAACTTATAACAATATTATCAAAAATATTTATAAGTTATAAAAGATATATTATTCTTCTATAAGATGTTTTATATCATTAATAACCCGTAATGTCTCAGTCTCTCCACTGTTAATAAACCCTTCAGGTTTATGAAACTGAGCCCAGTTTGAACCATATACAACCGGATGGATTATAATATCTGCTTCATTTTGTTGCATAGATGAAACAGCCGCTTCTAGATATTGTACAGTACTCATCAGAACATTAAAAAGGTTACCACTATACTTGTTCCGTACTGACATTAATAATGAGTAAAGTTTTCTTTTTATAAATGATCTTTTTTTGAATTCTCTTTCGTATGATTCCTGCTGCATACGATAATATTGTCGTGCCTCAATCAAATCATTAGGTGTTGGCAATACATTAACTGCGATTATTTTATGCACCCCTTCATCCAACAATAAATTGACTGGCAGAGGATTTGTAACACCACCATCTATAACATATTTTCCGTTAAGACGTACTGGCGTAACAATACCAGGAATAGACATACTTGCTCTGACTGCATTTACAATGCTTCCTTCTTTAAAAATTACATCCTCTGAAGTATCTAAATCAGTAGCAACAATTCTTATCGGGATTTGTAAATCTTTAAATTCTTTTTTGCCTAAATATTTATTTAAAAATCGTTTTATTGTTCTACCTTTAAAAAATCCAAAATGCGGTAGGGATAAATCAAATATATCAACAAGTTGTAGTAGATTAGTTTTTTTCCTAAAACTTAATGCTATTTTTTCAATTTCATGTGCACTATATCCGCTTGCCCACAATGAACCTATAACAGCCCCTATGCTAGTTCCTGATATAACGTCTATTTTAATCTTTTCTTTTTCCAAAATCTTTAGCACACCAATATGTGCTAAACCAAATGCCGCTCCACTTCCTAATACTAGACCTATTAAGATTCCTCCTATCTCCCTTGTGATAAAACTTATGGTTTTGGAATATACGGATAATTCATCAGACTTAACAACCGGCACTGCATGAAAAGAAATATCTTTAAATCCATCCGCATCGTTATAATATGGTAAAACTGTAAATATCTTCCAACCAACTAATAATTCCTCTTGCTTAATTAATACCTTTTCTTTTGTTTTGGATTCATAAAGAATGAGCCGCATCTCCGATGAAGATAAATTAAATTGCGTATGTAATTGGTCTATTATCCTTTTGCTATGATATAAACTTTCAACATCAGAATCAGAGATGACATAAATCAAATCTGATTGTTCTACAACAGATAGCATTAAATTTTCGTTAAAGAACTGTGTATTAACAATAATGTATTTGAATTCGGTCAATAATTCTGTAAGTAATGAAATTATTTGTTTTAAATCTAAAGCGTTATCTACATTAGAGGGGATATTCAGAATCTTAAATCCCGAATTATGCGTAAAAACAAAAGATTTTAATACTTCATATGAAAGTGTCTCAATTTCTGATAGCTTAACAACAGGGACTTTCTCCCCTTCAGCATGTTTTGCTGCCATACTATTAGGCGATACTGTCATATCTATCAAAATAACATCTTGCCTGGTTTCAATCTTTAAACTAGATGCGAAATTCAGCGCAAAACGAATGTTATTAGTTTCTGAACTTAGCTGGACAAGGGTTATAATTTTTATATCGTTCTTTAATGTGTCAGGAGAATACAATTTTTTAATTCGCATTCCCAAGCGACGACTTATTTGAATTGAGAGGGAAGGAATTGTATTTATAAGATCATAGAATTCTTTCTTTCCGACTTTCAATACCATTGTATTATTTTTAGCTTCAACACATGCGGCATGTGGTTTTTCGGTTAGTAATGACACTTCACCAAAATAATCACCTTGATGCAAATATGCAAGCGTCCTTTCTTCTTCCCTTGAACTAACAACATATACACGGCATCTTCCTGAAAGTACTATATAAAATGCGTCTGCGTTATCACCCTCTCGATAAATTACATCCCCTTTTCTAAACTCAACGAAACGGACCCTCTTTAAAATGTTACTCAGTTCTGTATCATTGAGCGAGGAAAATAGAGGTATCTTTTTTAATGAATACCTCTGTGACATATCATCTTTTTTACCGAAAAAAAATAAATTAAATGGCATTTTTATACCCTTTTATAACTTATATCGGCGTAAAATATATGTTTCTTTATTGTACTATTCTTCTAATATTTTTTTAACAAGCGGTACTAATTTAGGGGGAAGTTTTCTTTCATCCAAAGCTTTTTGTAAAAAAATACTTTCATCATTAAAACTTTTGGTATCGCCAGTCATTTTATATAATCCGGCAAGATAAAAACGGGTAAGCATATTGCTTGGTTGTAGATTGCGGGCTTGCTCAAATAATATAATTGCCTTAAAAGGCTTTCCCATGGTTAGATGCATTAAGCCGTTGTTAAAATAAGCACCAAAAAAGTTTGGGTTAATTTCAACGGCAGATTCAAAATTCTTTTTCGCCTCTTCATATTTTTTAATAGTGTAATATGTTACGGCTAAACTATTATAAGCATTGGAAGAATAAGGGTGAAATTCTAAAGAATGTTTAAATTCATCGATTGCTTTATCATACTTTTTAAGCCTCATGTGAATGTTTCCTTTATTTATGTAAATCTTATAATCATAAGGCTTCCAAATTTGTGCTTTATTATAAAATGACAGTGCTTTAGACAAATTATTATCACGTTTATCTGATGCTGCTTTTGCAAAGTATAAATTTCCAATTATAGGTCTCAGTGTTAAAAATATGAGTCCACACAATATCGGGGTAATAATAAAAAATCTAACCATACTCCCCTTTTTATTTTCTTGAATTAATTGGATTCCCGCTGAACGGACCATTCCCATAAATAAGAAAAAATAAATTGCAGTTGTTGGCTGTCTAAGTGCGGAATGAAATAGTCCATAAACTATTAAACCTGTACATGATGACAATATAATAATATTTTCTTCCTTTTGTGTTTTTGACAAAGAGTTTTCACGAAGAGGTTTTATTGACATAATATAAAAGTTAATAAAAAGAAAAATAATAGCAAACAGACCTATAACACCGCCATCAACAGCCGACTCGAGTAAATCATTATGAACGTTCACAGATAAGGAATCAATATTTTGTTCAGGGGTAATATATTTAGTTTGATAATGAGGATGTAAAATCTCATACATTCCTAACCCTGCACCGATAAACCAGTAATCATGTATTATATCACCTGCTGTTCGCCATATTAGCTTTCTGTGAATAATAGATTGATCATTATGATCAGCAAAAGATTCGATACGTTTAATAAATACATTATGCTGAAAAATAGAAAATACACTTACAATTATCCCTACACCTAAAACAATCGGTGCAAATGTCTTTAATGTAATATATTGATCTCCTTTAAAATATTTTCTTATTAAAAAAATACTTATTACGAAAGCTATTATTACACCAACCCATGATGCACGAGTTTGCGTAAACATTAATGCAACCAATAAAGTCATAAAAATTATATAATTAATAATTCTCTCAAGTATATTTTTAGCAAACAGGTAAAAACATATTTGAATAGGTATTGAAAATACTAATAATCCTGCTAGATTATTTGCATTTGAAAATGTAGATGAAAAATCCTTGTTCCAAATAATACCTAGGTTCAAAAAATCCAGCCCGCCTTTCTGAAAGAAATAATAACACGAAACTAACAAAGATCCCCATATAACGCCAATAAAAACATACCGCCTTTTATCTTTATCTTTAATATAGGAACCTACATAATATGCAACATAAAAACTCAGGAAAACTAATAATATATTTAGACTAATAGACGGTTTAAATGAAAATATAACGGAAATACAATTGCTTAGGAAAAGAAATATTAGTGCAATGTCTAATTTTGATTTAATAAAAACATACTTGAAGTTTCTTTTTATTATTATTGAAAAAGCAAAAGCAGCAAGAACTAATCCATAAAACCATTTAAAATCAGATATAAACAAAGGGTTAAATGAGAAAGGGAAATATATTAGTGGAAGGCTAATTGCTAGTAGTAATGTAATAATCTCTACCATAATATGATTAATTTGTTTTTTACCTGTGATTGACTTTTTAATTTTTTATCAAATACCTACTTTACAACTATTACCTAAATAACTTGCTTTATAACCAATTTCACTTAAATAATTAGCGAATTTTGGATTGCCATGCGTCACATATATTTCTTTAGGATTTACGCACCGTACATACTCTATTAATTCATTAAAATCTGCATGATCACTCATGGGAAACGAAATATCTACTTGATATTTGATCTTCGATGTATCAAGAGCCCATCCGCTTAATAAAAATGTCTTTCTGGGTTTTATATTTTTAATTACATTAGAATTCATAACGTACGGAGGCATTATAATAACTTTTCTTTTATTGTTATGACTAAACTTTTCATAATTTTTAAATTGAATTCCGAAATCTTCATATACTTTAAGCAAATCATATATTGTATTATGTAAAGATAAGGAATATCCTCTATCGCCTAAAACTTTTGCAATCTCTTGTCCTTTTCCCAATGAATAGGCAATGATTATTGGAATCAAATCTTGATCTAAGGCTTTATCTATCTCCGTACATATTTGATTTATTACAACTTGTCTGTCTGGAAATAAATATTTGGGGTCCCCATAAGTCGCTTCCATTATCAAAATGTCTGCTTCTTTTATTTCATTTTTTTCGGTTGTCTCATTTCTTTTTAATTTGAAATCGCCTGTATATACAATCCTGGTATTATCTTTTACTACCAAAATTTGTGATGATCCTAAAATATGACCGGCAGGAAAAATCTCAATCTTAATTTCATTTACAGATGTTTGTTGATTGTATTCTAATATATTAGCATGAGTTGTTCTCATACGATGCTCATAAAAGCGGGCGGTTGGTCGTGAGACAATAATATTTGAATGACTGCCTAAATGATCAACATGAGCATGTGATACAAAACATAATTCCTGTGAATCACGAGAATCAAGCCATAAATTTGTTCCTATTATATGTATCCCATTTTTATATTCAATCATAAAATAATTACCATAAATTACTTTTTTAAAAAAAGTTCATATTTCATTTTTTAATATATAATTTATTTTTTCAAAGTATAAAAAATACAAAAATTGTTGTCAAGTATTGAATGTCATAGGCTTACATTGATTTATATATCTTATGTTATCACAAATAGAGTTTTATATCATAATATTTTATGTTCTTTTAATATTTATCATTGGGTAGGTGTTTTTGGAGGGATTTGGGAATGAAACTATTTCATTAAAAATATTATCTGTATCATCCCATTTTGAATCTATTATAGTCGATGGTTCATTTCTTGGTATGGTAACAGTGTTTGACCATGTAATCAGATAAAAATTTTTATTTTTATTTATTAAACCTAAATCAACTGTGAATTTATGATCTGGATTTCCTAAATATATATACCATTGTCCTATTTCAAGTGGAACATCAATATCAAAGTAATTTTTGGGAACATCGCGACTCATATTTTCATGCGTAATATCATATACACGTAGAATAGATTTAACCATCCCTTTATATTTTTGTTTATATAGTTTTATTTCCTTCTCTTTCTCTTTGCTAATATCCCAATAAGCATAAACCCAAAATGGATCCCTAACCATTAAAACCAATCTTGTCTGATTATAACTTAATGGTAAATCTTCGAGTATAGGCTGGAATTTCTTTTCTCTATTTACATAGTCCGATATTTGGTTTATTAAACGATTATTTTCATTAGTCAATTCTTGGATAACGCTTCTTTTTGATTTTTTTTTATTTGATGGATTTTTCTTTTTTGTTTGATAATGGCGAGTTTTTACTCTGCGGGTTGTTTTTTTAATCTTTTTTTTCTTCTTATATTGCTTTAGTTTTGATTTAGCTTTTCTTTTCATTTTTTTTAATTTCATATTTTACCATGTTTTACAACGTATTAAAAATAATTAAATAAAATATTCCTAAATTTTTATTAACATATTTAAATATTATTTAAATCTTTGATTTAAAATGTGTTATAAAGAAGTTGACAAAATAAACCAATTAGTTGTATTATATTGTCCTAAATAATTAACATTTACAATTTGTATATTTTATAACTCATTATTTTTAAATAGTTTATAGAAACTTATAAAATATTATAAGGGATTAAAAAAATGTCACATACTCAAAAATTTATAGATGATATAATCCAAAAAGCATGTACGCAACCTAAAAGAATTGTTTTCCCTGAAGGAACTGAGCCCAGAATACTTAAAGCTGCAAAAATTATTACTGAAAATAAAATCGCCCAATTAATACTGATTGGAAACAAGCAGCAAATTGAAACTTCTGCTAAAGATATATCTTTGGATACAAATTTAATTACAATAATAGACCCAGATTCATATCCCAAATTTGACGATTATGTAAATGAATATTTCGAATTACGAAAACATAAAGCCATATCAACTGGAGAAGCTATCGAACGTGTTAAACGTCCTATATATTATGGAACTTTAATGTTAAACTGCGGTGAAGCTGATGGATTAGTATCTGGAGCTGTTCATACCACTGGTGATACGATAAAACCTGCACTCCAAATTATAAAACCAAAACCAGATATCTCAAAAGTATCCAGTATTTTCTTCATGGTGTTCAAGGATAAATTATTAATTTTTGGCGATTGTGCTATTGTAGAATATCCGACTCCTGAAGAACTTGCCGAAATAGCTGTAGAAAGTGCTGAAACTGCACTTTTGTTTGGAATTCAGCCTAAAGTTGCAATGTTATCATATTCCACTAAAGGTTCTGCACAAAGTATATCACCTAAAAAAGTAATAGAAGCAACAAAAAAAGCCAACGATATAATATCAAAAAAATACGGTGAATCATCAAAGATTGAAATTGACGGAGAACTACAAGGAGATGCTGCCCTTGTAGAAAAAGTAGGTAAGCTTAAATGTCCTGACAGCACTGTAGCCGGGAAAGCAAATGTTTTTATTTTTCCCAACCTCGACGCAGGTAATATTAGTTATAAATTAGTTGAACGACTTACACAAGCTCATGCTTACGGACCTATATTGCAGGGACTTAATAAACCTGTAAATGATCTCTCACGCGGATGTTCCGTTGAAGATATTGTAGGTATCACAGCAATAACCGTTGTTCAAGCACAAGGCACAACTATATGAAAATACTTATCTTAAATTCCGGCTCTTCTTCTATTAAATATAAACTTTATGATATTGAAAAAGATTTTTTTCTCCTGGCCACCGGATTAGTTGACAGAATTGGTTTAAAGGGGTCTTCTATCCAACACCATCCCAATAACAAGAAACCAATTACAATAAAACAGGACGTTCCAAAACATAAATTAGCACTCGAATTAATTGGGAATGCTCTTACGGATCCATCACACGGTGTTATAAAAAATTTTTCCGAAATAAAAGGCGTAGGACATCGTGTAGTGCATGGTGCTGAAAAATTCTCAGGATCAGTACTCATAACAGATGAGGTTATTTCCGCAATTAAAGACTGCTGTGATCTTGCCCCACTTCATAATCCGCCAAATTTACTTGGAATAGAAGCATGTCAGGAACTTCTCCCTGGCGTACCACAGGTTGCTGTCTTTGATACTGCATTTCATCAGACTATGCCCAAAAAAGCATTTCTTTATGGTTTGGAATACAGCCAATACGTTAAATATGGCGTACGCCGGTACGGTTTTCACGGTACATCTCATAAATATGTATCTCAAAAGTGTGCCGAAATCCTTAATGCCGATATAAACAATCTTAAAATCATAACCTGTCATCTGGGAAATGGCTGTAGCCTAACAGCTGTGGACAAAGGTATTTCAGTAGATACTTCAATGGGACTTACTCCGCTTGAAGGAGTTCTTATGGGAACTAGGTGCGGAGATATAGATCCTTATGTACCACTTTATCTTATTGAAAAAGAAGGATTAACTCTTGATACTATAAATAATCTTCTTAACAAAAAAAGTGGGCTTTATGGCATTTGCGGTAAACGTGACATGCGTGATGTTTTAAATCAATTAGAGAAAAAAGATGAATTGGCAAAAGTTGCAATAGATGTATTTGTATACCGTATTATAAAATATATTGGAGCTTACTCAGCGTCAATGAACGGAGTAGATGTCATTTGTTTCACAGCTGGAATAGGAGAAAACTGCGGTATTATAAGAAAAAGAATAATGGATTATTTTACCTATCTTGGAATAGTAATTGACGACATTAAAAACGAAGAGAACTCAACAATTATTTCAACTCCTGAATCAAAAGTTAAAGTTCTTGTAATTCCTACAAATGAAGAACTCGTAATTGCTCAAGATACCTTCCAAATCATATCCCAAAATTAAATTGCATCAGACACCATTTATTCATAATAATGAAGCTGCTGCCGAATCAAGAATAAAAATTAATTTTCTTTCCTTAGGTTTTACTTTTGATGCAGGTAGATTACTGTTTCCATTTTTTAATATGTCTCTTAATATTTCAGCCTTTTCTCTACCCCTAACCAAAAAATAAACATTCCTTGCATTATTTATAACCGGAATAGTAATACTTACACGCTCATATTTAATATAAGACGCTTGAACAGCACACGTAAGATAAGTATTATCTGTTGTTGAAACATAATTTGGAAACAAAGAAGCCGTATGTCCATCTCTTCCTATTCCAAGCATGATTAAATCAAATTGGGGTAATTGGCCTCTTTTAAGATTGAAATAATTTAAAATTTCTTTTTCGTATTTACTAGCAGCGCTCTGACTGCCACCATCAGTCTTCACAGGATGAATATTTTCATCAAGGATTGGGATATTATCAAAAAAAATTTTCTTCATCAAACCATAATTACTTTCCTTATCATCGTATGGTAAAATTCTTTCATCTGCAAAAAATATGTGGGTCTTATCCCATGCAATACTATGTTTTTCTTTTGTAAGATACCTATAAAAAAATACCGGAGTATTTCCTCCGGATAACGCTATAACAAACTTGCTACTTTTTTTTATTGCTTCACAACTTAAACTTATCAATTGATTAAGAAGAAAATTATTTAGATCAACTTCCGTCTTCCCTATATATATATTTCTCCCATTTATTTTCTTCATTTCCATAAAACAATGAAGTATTGACAGCGGCTACTTCTTTTATTTTCTCTGGGCTAAATCTCTATCAACCATTAATAGTGGGCCTCCCCTATCACCAGTAAGCTCAAGCTTCTGCAGTATTTCAGAAACACTTGACTCTTCCTCTATTTGTTCAGTAACAAACCACTGGAGAAAAATTTCCGTAGCCACATCGTTTTCCTTACGAGCCAATTCCATGAGCTTATTTATCAAATCGGTAACTTTTTTTTCATGTTCAAGTGTCATATTGAATGCTTCAATAATTGAATCATAATCTTTTTGTGGCGCTTCAATAGCTGACAGAGTAACCTTCCTACCCTGTTGGTGTATGTAATTATAAAATTTCATTGCATGTGTCACTTCTTCATTTGATTGTAAGGTAAACCAATTTGCACACCCTTTCAGTCCAAGAGAAGTCGAATATGCAGCCATTGACAAATAAAGATACGCTGAATAAAGTTCACGGTTTAACTGCTGATTTAATGCGGCTTCCATTTTTTCACTTAGCATAATTTATTCCTCCTTTTTTCTCTTTTTTTGTAACTTAAATAAATATCAGAGCACTCTTTATTAAATCTCTTCAAATTGATCTTTGCCAGCACCACATAAAGGGCAAACCCAATCATCTGTCAAATTTTCAAACAAGATATTTTCGTTTTCTAAAGGATCATAAACATAACCGCAAACTTCACACTCATATTTTGCCATATCCAGCTCCCTAAACAGTACTATTCCTATTTAAATAAAAACTACATACAGCTAATTATCGGATTATAATATACCTGCCAAATCAATTCAAGATTTGTTTTATACATTACCTGCTACATTCATATTTCAATTTTAGTAGAAATATATATTTTGTTATATTTTTTTTAAGATTTTCCCCTTAAGAAATTATGCATAAATATCCTTATCACATCTAATTTATGCTGAGTTACACGTACAATGAAGTGAGATTACTTTATGCCAAGATCGGTGGGCGCCCTTCCGAGTGAACGTAATAAATCAATTGTCTCATCTATCTGATTCTGAATTACCTCTGAACGATATGCTCTATTAGGGTATATATCATATTTCTCTCTATATGAAATCGGTGTCACGTTTAGCATTACAGAACTACCTCCTGAAAGCAACCCTTTTCTCCGGGCATTAGGGCTTAATGTTTCAAAAGCTGTTGTAATTAAAACTTTTCCATTTTCAGGGTCAATAAGACGTGCACCGGCTAATATTTTTAACATATCTAACTCTATTATAGGTTCAATATGTCCTAGGGGCGTATCAGGATGTGGAATAAACGGCCCAAAACTATACATCTCTGCATGAAGTTCTTTTGCTAAATATATATCATCAATAACATCATCTAATGTCTGATCAGGTAAACCTATAAGTCCGCCGGTAAGGATTAGATATCCCATTTCATATGCTTTTCTTATATGCAATAATCTTGTTTCCAAATTACATCCTGGATGAGTTTTTTTATATAATTCGGGATTTGATGTCTCAAACCTTAGCAATAATCCACGGGCACCTGCATCATATAACTTCTGCAATCCTTCAATACCTACCTCACCAAAACTTATAAATATGAGCACAGGCGCACGTCTTTTTATTTCACCTATTACCTCGACAAGTTCTTCAATTGAATATGCGGTATCTTCCCCACTCTGTAATACTAATGCCTTAAATCCATATTTTTCAATAGCTTCATATGCAGCATCAACAATCTCATTTCCTCTCATTCGATAACGTTTAACGTGCTTATTGTTCTTTGAAATTCCGCAATATAAGCATTCCTGCTTGCAATAGTTTGAAATTTCAAGAATACCGTGAACACAGCATGCATTCTTATGATACTTCTGCCTCAGGAAATTAGCTGTTTTAAAAATTATATCAAGCTGTGAATTGTCATTGCAGTAAAAAAGATATTTCATCTCATCTTTACTGGGAGGAAATCCCTGCGTTGCTCTATCTAAAATTCTACTTATTTTCTTATCGAGCCTTACTTTTTCCAGGCCTACTTGAGAGAGCCTTACATCAATTTGCTGAAGCTCAAAAAACATCTCTTTCCATGTTGAAAGTATTTCTTCAGCCTCTGAAGGCGGTACTTTCTTAATTACAAAACCTCCCTGTGCATAAATATAGTCACCTATATGAAGATCAGCAATTTCATTATGTGCCTTTCGTTCCTCACCAAAATAGTCCACAATAACTTTTCTATCTAGTATCTGTTTTACTTTTCCAGGAATAGCATAACACATATTAAATCAGTGCCTCATTTTGATTTTCAAAAATAAAGTCCAATCCGCGTTAATCTGTCTATCAAATCCCTGCCCGTCCGGCAGGCGGGCGTATTTATCTGTGTTTTTACTCTACATCGAAAGACAAAACTTGTACATTCGATCCAGGAAAGGAGGTCAATTCCACTTCAGCATTTTCCAGCAATGTACCTTTTGCCAAAACTGCGAATGTCTCCTTAAACGATTCCTCTTTTATCCCAGTGAGATGTCCAATCTTTAATCTTATTTTAGTTACAGACTTTGCACCTTCCTTTTGTGCATGCTCATTTACACCTTTTATAATTGGGTTTATTAAATGTGTTTCGTGCATTGGTTACCTCCATAATTAAGTTTTTTATTTCATCAAGACTTTTTTTAACCGGTTCCGACAAATCCTCACCTAATGAAAGATTTTGAGGCTGAATACCAACCATATAGATTTCAGCTCTAATCTGCGACTCAAGGTATTCGATAAACATTCTTGGTGATATATCATGTGTCGTTAAACCACTTTTAACTATGTCGTTTTTTCCTAAAATTTCATATTCACCCACTTTGTGGTTTAGGTGAACAGCATCTGCTAATAATATAACATCAGGATTAGCACTTATAATATTACGAGTATAACTCTCAGGTGTGCTTCCTGCATCAATACATATGAGTTTTTCATTCTCTTTCAATTTTTCTACAAGAGCAGGACCGAAGCCGTCATCTCCGCGAAGTATATTACCAATGCCTACAATAACAACTTTCCCTTTTAAAATATTTATAAATGGATTATTCATGGCAAATTTCTCGCAAACTGTATATTTTATTTTGCCGTAAGGGTTGTCTCTCTCCTGCAACGGGCACAAAGGATTTTTATCCTATCGGATCTGCCCTCGTCTTTTAAAGCAGATATAATATTTTCATCAACTATTCCAAGGCTCTTTAGGCGGGAAAGATATAGTGTAGGACTCGAATATGTCAATTCACCTAATTTCTCTGATATCCATCTGAGGTGATCTTTGCATGCTATTGGTTCACCGCATATTTCACACAACTGCAGTTCTTTATCAATTGTTTCATAAGCATTTTTTCTATCAAAAAAAGAAAGCTCCCAATCGTTTGACAGTTTAATACCTTCATTATTGGCAATACATGCTGCCTCACATTCACCGCAAAAAATACATGTGTCTGTGTAATGGATCATTGTTCTCGTCGGGTTCTGGGGATCTTCGATATTATCTTTATGTTCAATAGCATAAACAGGACATACCTCTTCACAGGCACAACATCCGACACACTTTTCAGCATCAAACTTTGGCTGACCCCGAAAGTTTGGATGAGGAATATGCGGCTCTTTGGGGAACTTAGATGTATAAGCACCCTTAACTACGGCTTTAATCGCTTCAACCAATTCCCTAAGTTTAGGTAAGCGCATATTTTAATTCTCCACCTTCTTTAATGAGCACATCGCTTAGTGAACGAAGTGAAACTAAGCGATATTTGCGAATTAAACCCCGCATCCAGCAATAAACTATCATACTAATCTTAAATTGCTGGCATATGATTAAATACGTGTTCATAAATTTTAAAAATATAATTCTTCTATTGCACCCGCTGGATGCGGGGTAAATTCAGCCAACAGACTTGCGTTCATTTTTTCCGCAAGTCTGGACTTCATTTATTTCTCACCTTCTTTATCTTCAGCATATCTGTCAACTACACTGCCTTGAGAGAGTTTAACACCGGCTCTATGTGCCCCGCGAGCAACGGCATGTGCTGCTACAGGAGATGTTAAAACAATAAATATTACACATAAAAGACATTTGATACCAGCAGCAGTAAACCCCACCATAAGAAACGTACCGAATAAAATACTACATGTTCCAACAGTAACACATTTTGTTGCTGCCTGGAGACGATTATAAACATCAGGCAACCGGACAAGACCTAGACAACCAACAAAATCAAATGCAAAACCAATAGTGATAAATATAATCCCTATTAAATTATTCATCAAAATCTTTCCCCTCTAAAAATTTCGAAAGCGCCAATGTGCTTATAAAACTCTGCAATGCCCAAGCAATGCCTATATCAATATACCAAGACCTTCCTGTGGTGATAGTCAAAAGTGCACAAAGACCAATTATCATAATACCAAGAATATCAATAGCCACAATTCTATCAGCGCCGGTCGGACCTCTTCCAATACGGTACAGACATAAAAGACAAGATAAAACTATTATGTAAAGAGCCCTGCTAACCGTATTCATATATGGAAGATCATGATAGAAAAGAAACGGCAATGGCCTTAAAATAATAACTAATATAGCTCCCCCCAGTACAATAGTACCAATAACCCATCTTAATAACTTCACTTCATCTCCCTTTTACTATTCAAATATTTTATGCAAAATTCCCTCAAAACGAGAAACTATTTTTTGTGTCGCAGCCTCGATATCTTTGGTTTTAACATTAATCCAGTGAACATATAGTATGCCTCTTTCTACATCAATATCCACTGATAATGTACCTGGAGTTAAGGTAATTGAATTAGCTAAAAAAGTTAATCCTGTATCTGACTTTAAAGTTGTCTTAACCTTAACAATCCCGGGCTTAATTGGCAGACTTGGATGTAATACCCTGTATGCCACATCAATGTTAGCTTTGAAACATTCCCACATAAAAATAGGAATATACAAAAATATAAAATAAAAATATCTCTCTGGGTGGCTCAAAACATGAGGCTTTCGTATAAACAAATCACCTGTCATATATGCAACAAAGACAGCAATAAAAAGCCCTGTGATAATATGCTGCCAGTCTGGAATCCAGTTAAGAAGAAGCCAAACAATAAACGCAACTATAAATAAAATTATCCTACTTTTCACTATACCAAACCTCTACGTTATACTGTTGAATACAACTTCAGCATACTTTAACCCTTGAGATAGAACCGAAGATGCCTGCTCAAGAAAAATTTTATCTATTTGAGGAATAAGCAATACACCTCCAATTACACAAATAAAAGACAAAAATATCATAGCAAACTTCATTAAACCCGGAACTTCTTTTACCTTTTCTAAATTTTTTTGCAACTTACCAAAAAAAGCATATTTCATAACCTTAGTAAACGAAGCCAAGGTTAAAATACTTGCTAAAACAGCCCAAAAAGCATATCCATACCTCCTAGCCTCTACAGCTGCAATTATTATAATCAACTTACTCCAAAATCCATTAAAAGGAGGAATACCTGCAATAGACATAGATGCTATCAGGCAAGTCGAACTTGTTGTAGGCATCTTTGAGGACAGGCCTCCCATCTTCTGTAAATCACGAGTGCCCGTTGCATATTCAACAGCTCCTGAATTCAAAAAAAGCAAAGACTTAAAAATAGAATGATTAAAAAGATGAAATAATCCGCCCAAAATACCAAGCGGGGTGCCAAGCCCAACACCTAATACAACATACCCAATTTGACTTATAGAATGATATGCCAGAAGTCGTTTCAGATCCCATTGTCCAATTGCCAGAAATACACCAATAACCATTGATAATGTTCCCAAAAACATTAATACAGATGAAATCAGCGGTGTAAAGCCTAAAACATTGAAA
>CAZLCT010000054.1:0-17561 GCA_964558015.1 uncultured bacterium
ATGGAACTACTTCCGTTGCCTTGGTTTACTCTTTCCTAAAGCAAATTTATCCTAGTAACTGGTTTATTGAAGTGCATGATCCCGGAAATTTTGTGCCAACTGATATTGGTAAGACGGATGGAGACATGCATATTTTAAAAGTTGTAACACTTGCAGGACTTTTCTCACGAGTCACTCGCCATATAATAGACCCCGCTTCAGATTTTTTCAAAGTTGGTACTGGAGAAGATAAAGATGATGCCTTCTTAAGGCCTATTTTTATCCGTGCTACAGATGATGTGGCTCGTGAAATTACCAAAAAAGCCTTCCGTATAGCCGCGTAACCCCGTTAGAATTAGAAAACGCAAGGGAAATGCGCATGCGTTTCCGTATATTTTCCCAAAATCTACTTTACCCTTCATAATAATTTTGTATTGTAATAAGGGTGTGAGATTGAAAAAGAAGTTAATTCTAACGGGGTAGTGACCTATACAACCTACGAGGTGGTACGACCGGTAATTTATGTAAGATATTATTATACTTTAACTTATAGTTCATATTTTACATTCTTTATAAAGATACTTTATAAAGGAATTATCGTAAGTTATTTAATAATAATGACATACGTATTGACAAGAGTACATTTCCATGCTAGATTTTTCATAATCCCACTAAAGAATATAATTGAAGATATTGGTTATATAAGAAGATATTGGTTATATAAATGGAAATAGAAGAAGATAAGTTTAATTGAATAAAAATAAAAAATAAAATGATTTTAAATAAAATATAAATTATTTTATTGATTTTGGTTACAAAGATTATGTGGAAAAAAATAAACATTTTAATGTTAAGTAAAATGAATATTGGTATTGACTTATGTAAATTTATGGGGTATATTTTAAATAGATTAGTTTATGCTTTATAAATTAATTTAACAATTCTATATAAAGTAATATATAAGTGTCGTAAAAATTTTCAAAGGGCAAATCCACTGTGAAGTGGAGACACTCATCTGGGAGGTCTATTCAAAGGAATTGAGAAATCTGTAGCAGAAGATAAATGCCAGATGAGTCTCTTGTAAAGGATGACGAGAGGCAAAGCCACGGGTCTTAAATGAGCACATGATTTAGAGAAAGAAGTGAACTAAATCATAAGTGCGAATTTAATCCGCCGAAGTAAGAGTAAAGAGTAACGAAGGCGGATGAATGGTTCGTACATGGTTTAGGGAACAAAGTGAACTAAATCATAAGTGCGAATTTAATCCGCCGAAGTAGGAACAAAGAGTAACAAAGGCGGATGAATAGTTCGTACATGATTTAGAGAAACTCTTTAAAGCAATTCAATTAAACTCATGGTTAGAGTGACATTGAATAGTAAAATCATGTGGAGCGTGGACCAATAAGATATTAAATCCGTATTTGGCGGATTAAGCTCCGAAGGGTGAGTTACAAAGCGATGTTTTGTAACTCATATATTCGCTTAAGATAGCCGGGTTACCGAAGAAACTTCTTCGCGACTGAAGCAGTTTTTCTTCTGTGATACCGGCGATTTTTTTTATAAAGCGAGGTAAAGTAACAATGATTAAAACCGTACAGGAAAAACATTTTAATCCCCTATTACGGGCAGTATCATTTGCGGTTGTGATTATATTCACAACAACAACTATTGCCTGGGCAGGAGGGGTAAATGTTTTTTCTCTGAAGATTCCCGAGAAGTACGGTAAAGTAAAAGAGCGTTATAAAGGAAAAGGTGACAAAGTTGTTGTCCATATCCAGGATGCACATACATCCCTCGAAGCACAGAAGAATATTGGAAAAATATTAGAGCATTTAAATAAGGATTTCGATCGTAACACCCCCCAACTTAATGATACCCCCCTTGATAGGGGGGATTCCTCGATAATCTCCCCTAATAAGGGGAGTGCCGCGAATGCGGCGAGGGGTGTTAACAACCACGCGTCTGTACTGGTCGGGCTTGAAGGAGGCAGAGGAAAGTTCCATACCGAAGAACTGCGACAGTTTCCTATCCCACGCGCAAGGGAATTAACCAGCGAGTATTTTTTAGAAAAGGGTAAACTTTCAGGCCCTGAATATCAAGCAATAACCTCGGAAAAGCCTCTCAACTTGTATGGTGTTGAAGACCCGGTTTTGTACCAGGAAAACTATTTAGATTTTGTAGCTGCACTTAACAAACGAGATACCTTACTTGAACAGATCGATTCCATCGAAACAGTCCTTAATCAACTTAAAATTTATTTATATACCGATAAAGTTCGTGAACTTGATAATGCAATAATTCAATATAATCACAGCGAAATAACATTTCCCGCCTATTGTAATATTCTGGTCAAAATGGCGGTGGATGTTAAAATTGATTTTTATGAATACGTTAATTTTTCAACCCTTGCTGAGGCTGCACAATTAGAAGCACGTATTGATTTTGATGCGGTCAAGACCGAACGCAGTGCTTTGGTTGATACTTTGAAGAATGTGTTGCCCGGGGAGAAAGAAGAAAAACTTGATACATTTATTAGCCAGTTTCAGACCCAGGAGATAGAGGAGAAAGATTTTTATCAATATCTCCTTAATAATGCAAAAGTCAATTCCCTTCCTTTAAATGAATATAAAAACCTTCATTTTTATCTCAAGTACTTAAAATTATATTCAAAACTTGATATCACGCGTCTAATAGTTGAATGCCGTGATATTGAAGAAGAAATATTTAAACGACTCTCACAGAGTGAAGATGAACGCATGCTTATTACTTTAAGCCGCAACATAAATCTTATGAGAAACTTTGCACAGCTTAAAGCCGTAAACGAAGACGTTGCATATTTTCGCTCGAATCGGAATGATTTCAACACAGGGCGTTTTGTTAGTTTTATTCAGCGAGCGTCCAAGGAGCACAACATACCCACAGCCCTTGACCCTAGTGTCTCTATTATCGATGAGATTATGCCCTTAATCGATAATTTTTACCACACTGCTGAAAAACGTAACAGCGCCCTTGTTGATAATCTTTTGCTGCAAATGGACAGAGGAGAAGAAAGGAGTGAGACGGCCGCTCTTATTGCCGGTGGTTATCATACCCAAGGCCTTGCAGAAGAACTGAGGAAGCGAGATATATCTTACCTTGTCGTTACACCCAATATTATTTCCACGGAGCAGAATATACCGTACGAAGACCGTATGGCACAGAAACTCATTCCTTTTGATCTAATTATACATAGTGCGTTTAATACGATTGCTGTTCGTAAATGGTTGGGAAGCGAGAGAATATTCCAGAATGAGGCCGCACTGCATTATCTTGAATATGTTGCAGACCAGCTTGAGAATATTCCGGTTAGTGTTATCGGGATTGATGAACGTGAAGCAATGATAGAGACAACTGAGGTAAGTGAGAAAGATATTAATTATCAATCCTTTGTTTCGTTGCTGGTTTTGATGAGCCTTGTGGTCAAACTTGAAAGTCAGGAGGTTACCCAGGAGCTTGTTGATAAAACAATAGGAACGTTGGAGGAGGACGAAATTAAGGCTTATCGTCAAGCTTTAGAAAATATAAAAGAGACAAAACTAATCGACCATTTAGAACAGATTGAATTTATTAAACATGCTGACTTAAATCAAAAAAGAGAAGAATTAGGAAGTTCCGTGGTTGATGAGGTTATCAACTTAAGCAAAGAAATTCCACAATCAATTGTCGTCAAGATTCGTAATAAAGTATTTGTGATTGATTATAATACTTTTCTTAATAATTTTACCAATCTGGAGCAATCGTTTATTTATGGCCAGAAAGCTGTTGCTGAAGGTATACCTGAAGTACCGGCAATTGAACGTGCGGTTGTCGAAGAGTCTGCTCAGGTACGTCAATATCTTGCAGATCTTCTCAGACAAGTCCGTCCGGAAACACTTTATCGATTCTTTGAAATGGGAGCTCCTATTGACAAGACTAAAGTAAAAGATGTACAGCTTCTTGAGAAAATGAAGGGAGTAACCGTTGCACCTATGGCACCAGAAGATATATCTCAAGACGAACAGGCGCTACCAAAAGAGGATGAAGCTGAAATGCCTCAAGATGAAGAGGCAGCATTTCCTGTAGGAGATAAAGTATTGGATACGGCAGTGCAGGGACCTTTATCATTAGGACAGAGACTTGGAGAAGATACTGCCGGTACTGTGACTGATGTTGCCGGTGTTGTTAAGAATGTAGCCAAGGTAAGACAGACTGGGGAGGGTCAAGCAGAAAGTACGAGGGAGTCTAAAGGCACGAAGTTATTTTCTTCTATTCTTCCATTTGTATTTATAACACTTGCCATATTTACAAGCGCTTCATTCGCCATGTTTGCTACGGCAGGGGCTGTAGCAGTATATCGCGGCGGAAATTATGTTTTTGCTAATCGGAGAGTCAGTGTCGGTGAAATAGTTAAATCGGCATTCACAGCAATCAATGAAAATAAAGTTGCAATTGCTAAAAATGTTATAAAGTTCGGCTTATCACTTGTGGTTGTATATATAGGGTTTTCGTTAATTGCCTCACATACTATTCCGTTTATTGATTTGACTCTTGATATTTTTTCAATGCCGAAATTTTTACCTACTATGAGTTTTACCTCTAGGATCGGTACTTTTATGGGCCATGGCATTGCAATTACTTTTGCATTCACAGTCATAATGGCCGGTTTTATGAATGCAATGCGTGTTGTGCGGCCGGTAAAAAAGGCTTTTCTTGAAACTTTTGATATCCAGGAAAGTGTTATTAAGACGGTCGGTAATACTCAGCTCATAGATGACGGGTTAGGTAATGTGCGCATTCAAGGTACTACATATAAAGGGATGAAATCATTACCGAGGATTATTGATAGCAAGGAGAAGGTTATTGACCTTCTTGAGATAGAATTCGGCATTACTCAAAAGCAGTTAATAGAATGGCTTAATATTAGTTCTATCACAGAGCTTAATTTTAAAAAACTTTACATGCTTTATCAATATTTACGCAAAGCAAAGGATGCACGTATTGATACTCTTGATAACACTTCACATATTTATAAAGAAAGAGCACAAAAAGAGGTTAAAGGTAAAGGATTTTTCTCCCTTACCAGGGCTCGTATTAATCAAATCTTAAGGGGAGAGGAGGGAGCTGCTACTCCGGGAATCCGTACATTTGTCTGGTTTGTCAATTTTGTTTATCACTTGCCAGATATGTTTTATCTTGGCTATGGAAGACGGCGCCTGCTTAAAAATCATTTCTTACGGAGAAATCATTTATTGGACAGAGAAGAATTACAGGCTGAAATTATTGCAATTAATAAAAAGCTAAACGTTCTCTCACGGGATTCTATTTCACAAACAGATGCAAGACTTTATAATATTACGGCACAGGATAGTTTGCTGTATCGCCTTGCTGATGATACTATTTTTGGTTTCATTAAACGGGCATTGTACAGTTTATATCAGCAGACAATAGTCCTTCCTTTCTTTGTGGAATTTACCTGGAGGAGAGGAAAACTTTATTTTATCAGCCAGGTTATAGGCGGAGCATTAATTGCCCATCTCGGTGCGCATGTAATTGCTGCAGGAACTGTGGTAGCGATTCCTGTATGGATTCCAATTGTAGGCGGGTTTGTAACACCTTTGACAATCGGCAGTATTTTAAGTTCATATAACATTGGTTTTTTCAGTGCGGCTCCTAAAGTTATTAGGGATGAGATTTTAAAGCAGAACGCACGCGAATGGCAGAAAGTAATACTTTCTCATATAAATTCTTTATCAGAAATTACCCAGGATGAAAAAAGAGAACTGTTTAAAAAACTAGCACCTTATAGTGCTGCTTCCATAACCAAAGCATTGGGTGAACTCACCGAAGCAAGAGGGGATAATGATGCATTTGTAAAACTAATCGGTCGCGAATTCGAACGTCGTATTGCAACGGGATTAATTATTTTCGTTAATAATCCTCTTGAAGGAATAAGTGCCGAGGTAGAGAGGCAAAAAGCTCTTGATTTTATTGAACAGCACCTTGCTCGTAAGGATTTATCAAATGAAATAAGAAAAGAAAAATTAAGAAGTATTCCAAGAGTTTTATATCAGTTTTTACGCTTGCCTTCCAGGCTTTCCTTTTGGGGGAGTTCAACTAAAACAGCTCTTTTTGTTTCAACTGTGGGATTAGAGATTCATGCCGCTATTGAAGCTGCAGGTATAGTAGGTGCCGAAGAACTTATGATGGCTGTTGAGAAGGATGCTATTGGATGGGGCGGACAACTTGGGCAGATAATCGGCTTGGACGGAACATATCTTTATAATTTAACAGGAGGCGAAGGTCCTGCGGCTGGTGTACATGCCCAGGCAGCTATGTTAAATGCTGAGGAAACTGTTGCTGCATATGAGCGGTTGGGCATAGAGGTGGATGATTTGAAACCTGCTGCAGAAGTGGTAGCTCTTTTTGCACGCAAGGGAGCTCTTGATAAAAAGGCTAGAGAAGAGGCAATTAAATCATATTTTGGATTATTAAAACCGGAAGATAAAAAGTTAGCGGGAGAAAAGGCCTTATCTGATATTGATGTAACTCCTTTTATAAAAAAAGAGGACGGAACGATTTCTCCAATGTTCTTTGCTCTAATGGGAATGAAGCCTAAAGATATTCCTCAGGATACAGACTCACTTTTAGTTGGAGTAATAAATCAAGCTTTACAACAGAAATTAAGCGTACGTCTTAGGGGACATAGGGAAAAAGTTGTATCCCCGCTTGATAAAATTAAAAATTTCTTTTCATCAAGCAGCATACCGGTGAAAGATCCGGAGCAAACATTATCCGAAGAAAAGGATCGTATAAAACAGAAACTGGACAAAAAGTGGGAAGCACAGACAGAAGAAGAATCATGGATTCCCCGTGTTTTGAAAACATCTTATTTATACATCCAGACGGTATTTAAAGAATTGCCTCGTATAGGACAGACATTGCTTGCGGGTGTTGTTGGTGCTTTTAGTGTCCCTGAGTTACATGCAGCTTTACGCCCGGTTTCTTCTGATATAATTAAACCTCCTGCTCTTGAATGGGCTGAATCAGAAGGTGATCCTATTGCATACAATGAAAAAACTAAAGCCACAGGACTCAATCAAATCACTCCTATTGCACTTAAAGATGTTAATGAGAGGTGGAATACTAGCTACACTATGGAAGATATGAAAAATCCTGAACATAACCGGTATGTTGCTGAAAAATATCTAAACATGCTGCCAGGTTATTTACATCGATATAAGATCCCCGTGACGACTGAAACAATGCTTGCCGCATGGAATATGGGGCCGAAAAATTTATCTAGATTGCTTTTAGATGATTCAGGCAGGATGCGGACATTTAGAGTAAATATTCTTCCGGAACAGACAAAGAAATTAATCGAAAAATACCATAAACGAGTTGCTGCACTTGAAAAAAGTAAGCCCGTTTTAATAGCTTCGCGTGATAAATATATTCCCAAACTTAAAGTAAAAGAAGAAGTAAAAGAAAAATCAAAAGAAAAAGCAGGGGAAGGAATAAAACAAGTAGCAGAGCAGGAAGAGCCCCTTAAGCAAATTAAAGAAGAAGTGGTTCCGAAAGATAAAGAAGCGGCTATTCCACAAGTACAGAAAGCGACTGATTTAGATATACAGATCATTTCTCTTCAGGATATTTTTCTAAATAATCTCAAAAAAAATAAATCACTTCAACAATTATATTCGGAACAGATTGTTAAAGATAGAGCCGTTGATTTTGAAAAAATTGATAAAATCGATCTTGATAAATTAATAAATTTAGATACGACCAGGGCTGGAGGATTTTTAAAGCAAGCAGCGGATCGTGACCCAGCTTTTAAGGAAAAAGTAATCGAATTACAACATTTCTTAGGAGTTGAAGAGGACGGATATTTAGGGAAAAATACGTATGCAGCTTTTGCTTATCGTCAGTTGGTTGATACTCTCATCAAGCTTAACATGGAAAAGTTCCTGGTATATGTGGAAGAGGAGGAAAGGTATACAGGTATTAATACAAAGCCTGATGTATTACGTGAGTTTGTCAGAGTGCATAAAAATCTAATGAATTCTGAGCAAAAAGGGACAATCAGTGCCGAGGAAAAGGGAAAACTTGAAAAATTAAACGAAGCAGTTGGTGTCTATCAGACAGCCGTGTCTCGTTCACTTAAAGCTATAGGAATTACTAAAATTGATGGCCAGAAGTTTAAAGATTGTTTAGCAGATAATATTTTTGGCAAACGCAGTGCAAAATCGTATAAGCTGTTTGAGAAAAGAAATATCATTACACGGGGCAAGGCAGTCATTCAGACAGTCTCAAGTTCACCCGTGATTACCATTCCTGCTCAAAAGACTGCCTCAGTTGTAAAAGAGGCTATTAGAAAAAGCCGGGAGATTAAAAAAGAACCTCTTACTACATCAACAATACCTTCAATAATAGCTGAAAAAGCTCCTCCGGCTGTTGTTCCTCCTACTGCTCAATTAACTAAGATGGATATTCCTTCTATGGGGTTAGATGAGATAGGTAAACCTATACCTGAGGCATTTAATGGACTTGGGCGTGAAGGCGGATTAGATTTTTATTATGCATTTCAGAGGACATTACGTGAAGGTGTTCAGAATGGAATAATTACTCAGCCTGAATATGAATATGTAATAAGTACATTTGATGATGATGATATTACTCAAATACCGCAGGTTATTAATGAGAAGGCACACGAGATAAATCGTATTTTGGATAAACTTGGGAGAAGAGCCCCTGAGATATATAAGGAATTTTCTCATAAACTTGCAACAGTACAGAGAAATATTTTTAGTAAAAGTGAACAGAAAAGAATCAATCGCCTGTCCTTGGATTCACTAGGAAGCTGGGGTCCTGCAACCTATGCATGGATTGTTTTAGTTAATCATACCGGACAGTCAGAAAAAGAAGAAATAGGAAGTTTACAAAGAGTGCTTGCTATTCCGGCCAGAAATATTGACGGAATATGGGGCACGCAGACTCATAGGTATTTAAAACAATGTATGGCTAAGATGCCGCAATTACCTCAAGAGGAGGCAGACAGGATACCAAAAGATTTGGCTCGTAAGCCCATTCAAATATATAAACCAGATATCAAATCAATAGTTGAAGAAGAAACCAAAGGGGCTGATCTTCTTGAGCGTATCTTTTTTGGACCTCGTTCTATGATACAGGATTTAATCACTCGAGCGGGGATTGACGTTGTTAGGGCTGTTGATTATGTTCGTATTAACGGAAAAAAGGCTAAAGATGCATATCAGCTTAATCAAATATTCCGCAACAGGGAATTTCGCGAATATTTAAATAAAATTAAAGACAGAATTATGAAACCGGAGTATGGAGCTCTTTTAGCTGATGACGGCCAGAAGAGAAATATATTCCAGCGTTTTATTTCATTGTTTACCGGCCGTGAGCTCCATGATCCTATTACTGAATTTATGGGAGAGAAATTTAAGGAAGAGGTGTCCGCAGGAAAGAGCGTTGATGATATTGTTAATGAGTTTTTTGATGAAGATAAACATCCGGAGAATAAAAAATTGTTAGACCGTTTGGATAAAGCGTTCGGGGATAAAAATTATAGCTTTGATTTCAAAGCTTTCTTCAGGGATAAACTCAGGTGGCAGATTAAGGGTGCACAGCTTGTTCAAGAAATGAAAAGGAACAATATCGAAGTTGAATTATATGACGGACTTATTTATACATTGAATACTATCGATTATGATAAAACTTACACTGGAGTTTTCCAGAGAGAATATGCTTTATACGGGGCTATTCTTGAGATTGCCGAATATGACGAGGAAGTCGCCAATGTTATGTTTGCCTTAATTAATACGGGTGTTGTTGAGAAAGAGAATTTAAAACTTACTGATTTGAAAGCTTTAGGCTTGGCATTTAATACCGTTTTTGAAGAAAATGAAAGTGACCTTAATAAAGTACATAAGTTAATTCGAAAGAATCTTTTGAACCAAGAGGTAAAGGATAAAGACATTGAATATGCGACCATGATTACATTAACACAACATGTGCTTGAGAGGTCCAAAGAAATAAGCATGGACGAGTCATTTGTTCAAAGTGAATTTAAAGACATAATAACTAATAAGGAAAACCGTATAGCATTTGCACATAAAGTTGCAGGTATGATTAACTCAGAAGGTATTAGTGAACGCGTAAGCACTATGCAGAAAGAGCGGCAGTACCGTTCACTTGAATATATTGATGAATCAACCATTAAGATTAAGTTATCAGATGATCCCAGGATGCTTATTAATTATGCAAACCGCATTCTTCCTGATGTGAAGTTAGCTGAAGGGAAAAGAGGAGAGCCCCTTGATGTTGTTAATTTATCAACTGCGGTCTCAGGTGGCATAAAGGTTGATCCTGTATTACAACAGGCCCGCTACGAATTGAGGGATCGAATGACAAATGTTCAAAATACCTATCCTGATTATATTAAATTAGGAATTAATTTTGGATATTCATCTGAAAGTGACGAAGGACTGCTTTCAGAATTACATGCTCGTTTTACAGCTCTTGATGTAGAACAGCGGAGGAAGGTAAGCCTGGCATTTGCACGCTATACTGCAGCGGCCGAGAAGTTAGAATTATTAAATACAACAGCTAGTATGGATATTGCCGGTATGTTTATTGATTTAGCATTGGCCGAACTTGAGCTTGTGGGGGCAAGAGATTCTTTAGAAAAAGATAAAGGTAACAAGGCGAAACAAAAGGCGCTGAGGGAGGCAATCATACAACACCGTATTGCACAGGAATTATTTTTCCGTTCAACAGGCATTAAAAATGCAAAAACTGATATCGTTCAGAAATATTCACTGGAGGAGAAAGATACAAGTAAATTAATTGCCGAACTCAAAACAAAGTCGCAGATGATTGTTGCTGCCGAGAGGGCAAAATTAAGTCTTAAAATGGCGGCTCAGGAAGACGGGAAAGTTACTGATGAAGAAACACAATTGATACAGCAATTTACGGAAGGGTTGAAGGTGCCGCGTGATCCTAAAGTTGTATTTAGTGAAATTATCAACCGTGACGGTAAACTGAGTTCGACGGAGGAGTATTTACAGAAAGCAGTCGAAGAAAGCGGTATTTTTATTAAAAAGCAGACCGAGCGAGCCATGCGTTCATATGAGCGTGTTGGTACTGAACTTTTAAAATTAGCTACTGCACGTAAATTTCCTAAAATAAAAGTCGGAGCAGATTTTGGAATTAACGGCTTACTCGCAGGTGCGAATGGTATAGGGTGCGGGTGGGGAATAAGCCTTATGTTGAATTTTTCCGCACTTATGAGCTCAACTGATGAAAAGATTGCCTCGCTTGATAAAAATATTTTTGAGAAAGAGCTGGAAACTTTTTATAAGGATTTACAATTACGTATTGTACAGGCGAGAATGATAAGTGATGAAATCAGTAAGAAAAAGCACCTAACCGTATCTGATATTAGAAAAAAAGCCAAAGCAGATCTTTTCCTCTACTTCGTTGATGACAATGTTGAACGCGTGCTATTAGAAAAATATATTACTCCTTCTGAAGAGAAAGCACCAAGTTCGATTAATGATTTATTTGAGAAAGCAATGAGTGAGTCGAACCGTCATAAAATCGGAGAACTTCGTATCGAACGTGCAAAGCTATTAAAGGATAAGACAAATGAAAAATTTGATATCAAATTTCAAATGTCCCTCGGGGATATTCTTGTTGAAACATTTTATCCTACTCTTATTGTGACGCTAAAAAACCGCGGATACCAAAAAGAAGCTGCAGAGCTACAAAATACATTAGAGCAGTATAGATTGGAAAGTGTGGAAAATGATCTTAAACAGCTTACCCTTGAAGTTGTAACTGAACTTTTATATGCATATGAAGAGTATCGCTTATCACCAAATGCTGATACCCTGCTGCGCGTTAAGAATGCAAAAGCCAGATGGAAATATTTATTCGGCGATACAGCTGCTATTCCGGATGAAGATAATCTTAAGCAAATTATCGGAGATGATCCGATTGAGCAATTAAAGAAAGATTATAAAAAGAATTTTAATTATGATTCTATATTTAATGAACTTAAGGTTCTTAAGCAGCGCCTTGAATATGAACATAAAAATATTAGCGAAGGTAAGGGAGACATTAATATTTACCTTGTCGCAGATAAGGTAGGTGTGGTAATCGGCCTTGTGCGGACTATATTGCCTCTTATATTGCCTCGAGAAATTGATGCCAAAAAGCTTGCACAGATTGAGAGACAGTTAGCCGATGAGGAAATACGTTTAAGAGATTTTGAAACTCAGTATTTTAAGTCCCAGAAGAAAGCCCATGATTTGTATCGTTTTGCTGAACATAAATATAATACAGATAGTGCTTCTGAGAAAATTTCGACCGAAGAAATTGCTAAAGATTTCTACCTATATCGGCTTGCTGCTATTCAAGCTTCACGCTATCAGGTACGTAATGATGCAGACTTTATCGTTAAAACCGATAAGTTATTAAAATTATTTAGTAATTTTAATACTATAGATGAAGCACGTAGGTATTTTGAACAACTTAAGAACAATCCACTTTATATAGTTTTAAAGTCAGCAAAGTCTCCTCAAATAGCCCATATTGAAGAATATGTTAATAAAGTAATTGAAGTTTATGATTTATTTAAAAATGGAGATTACCAGGGTGCATTCGATAAAGTAGCTACTTTACCTGATACTGACACATTTAAGGCCGAGATGTTAAACAACATTCGTGAACAGGTACGTGAGCAAATACTTCAGCATAAGGACAACAAGGATGATGCTGCTAAAATATATAAATTTTGGGTTAGCAAAGGATTGGATGTAATATATCCTGATGATACTTCAGAAATTGCAAATGTGGTAGGAGAAGAGATCATGCGGCAATATTCTCCTAAGCCGCTTCCACAATCTAGGATTATAAAACCTGCATTTTTTGATTATGAAGTCAAACTTTCTCGGCTTATAAAGGAAGGAAACCTTGATGAAGCAAAAAAATATTATGACCATTTAAAGTTATCATATGATTATGCAGGAATGGATTTAGACGAGCTTTATCCCGAGTTAGAACGAAAATTGTATTATGCACACCTGATGCGGATACACAGTGTGAACCTCTTTTCCGGAACTATATACGATGTCGTTCCTGGTAAAGAAGGACCGTGGTATGCATATCGTACTGATTATAGTCGGAGTGAGTTAGGGACCTCGGGTATAGGTGCTGATAATAGAGCATCTGAGACATTTGCGTCTCGTTTTCAACTAAGTGATACCCTCAGCTTGGATGCGCGTATGGGAAGTGAACGGGCTGAATTTCCAGAACTGCTTGATTCTGATAAATATTTTAATGAAGATGTGGGCTGGTTCGGTTCATTATCACTTCTCCGCTCCCTTGATGATTACCGTTTTCGCTGGGATGTGGGGGTTGAAGATAATCTAAGAAGCGGTGTTAGCGGGAGTACTTTGTTTAGCTTTGACAGTATACCGGATAAATTTGATATAAGTTCACGGTTTTCTTATTATGATGATGATAGGGAATGGTATTGGAAGACTGACTTTTCAAAGGATTTCAATTTCAATTTAGGAGGTGTACTGGTTGATGGAACCCTTGGCCGTGATATGATAGTAACCAAGGATGAGACTTCCTCTGAGATGTCGTTAGGTGCTCGCATGGAATACGGACAAAGCGAACTTCTTTTTGATATTACGCGTTATGTAAATAAAACACCTTTTGGGGCAAGTTTATTTGATGCATCAGAAGATGATTCAGATCAGACCGAATCAACATTTGCTTTAACTCATCGATTCGGAGACGAAGCAAGTAAATGGGGTGCTATTACTCCCGGCCTGCAGTTGCAGATGTCTACATACGGGGATACGCTCCCTGGTGCAAGCTTAGAATGGGGCCGTGTTGGCAGTGGTTCACGTCAGTCATTCGGCTTGGGTATTCGGGAAGACGAGAGCGGTGCGACGCATATTGGGGCACGTCTTGGTGCATATTCAAGAAAAGCATTTTTAAGCATAAGTGCGGAGACTGAAGAAGACTACGGCGATGAAATAGAAAAGAGTAGTTTAGCTGCATTGCTTGGATGGCATACAGGCAAGGGCAATAAAATAAATATTGGTTATCATGGCGGATTTGCTATGGATGACGGAACTCTGTCTCTGACATTGAGGGGTGACGGATATCGTTATTATCTTTCTACAATGAATTGGGGAGAGTCTACAACACTGAGTCTTGAAAGAGATCCGTATGATTTAAGTCTTTCCATGTATGATATCGGCACTGACAAATCTTATCGTTTTTCCGGGGGTGTTGAACTTTCAGGAAGAGACTTTGGTGAGTTGTTTTCACCTCTTATGAATATTCCCGGTGCAAATTTACCTGAGGTCATGATTGACATTTTTTCTGATATTCGCCAGGAGGGAGCGGATACGGTTGCCACTATGATCGGTTTTAAGACGGATAAAGAATTCCGACACAGAGTCGAAGAGGAATTTTTGGGATTCCGCAGTGACCAATTGGCTCTTGTCCTTGGTCGTATGGAAGAGTTTGATACCATCATTCGGGCTATTTTGGATCAGTATGAAAAAGAAGTTATGTCAGCTGAGGAAAAAGCTGCAGTAGGTGAGGAAATGGAGCGTGCCGTTGCATATGTAAGCGCACGGTTAATGGACAGAGCCTTAAGGGAGCGTTTTGGTGAGATGATAGATATTTCGGTTGAAGAGGTATCGTCCAAATTAATGAGCAGTGATTTTCAAGAAAACCTTGGTGATGCAATAGAAGCAGCACTCCTTGAGGTTTCATCACAGTTAATGGATCCTCAATTGAAAGCTCAACTGGGAGATGCTATAGAAGAAGTGGTTGAAGAGGTTTCTTCGCAGTTGCCGGCATCCGATTTTATGAAAGATTTAGGAGAGAAGATGGACGCCGCAGTCCTTCAGTTTAATGCCCAAGGCATGCCTACGGAAGATTTACGTGCACAGCTTGATGAGGCAAAACAGGAAGCATTAGCTGAATGGACAGCAAATGTCACTCTTGCCGAGACTAATGCTGAAGAATTCTGGAATACAACCGATACATTTTTAACTAATTATGATAATGCTGTTCAGACGGCAATAAATAATATGGAATTACGCGATAACATAATTGCTAATGATTCAGACCCTGATGAATATCCCACAGAAGAACAGCGTGATGCGGTATGGAGCGTAATGGCTCCTTTGGGTTATTATACAAGCCGTCCTAATGATATGACATTGGATTATTGGGTTCGTTTTACCCGGGCTATTGACCTTTCACCTGGCCCGGAAATCACCTCAAGTGATTTGGCAAAACTTGAGCAGGAGATCTCACTTCGTATGCTGTGGCGCGATGAGCTTGGTGAATATTATGTTGGTCCCGGCTATGTGCTTGATTATTCGAAGTCCGCTGATGAAGGGCGGGCCGCATTCTGGGTTGGGCTTGTTACAATGGGAACCTTGGATTCCTCTGATGTTGCAAATGAGATTTCATACCGAATACAACTGAAGCCGTTTGTTGCGGATTATCTGGGTAAATCTTCAATCGACATGAACAATCGTACGGAAGTTGCCCAGCTTGGTTTTTGGGCTTTGACTGCAATGGCACACAATGATTTACCCAAGGCAAAAGAGATTCTTTCTATGAGAACCGGAGTTAAACCGGAATTGGAACAGCTCGAAGAACGGTTGTTTAATATATATTCACAGAAAGATGTCGGACGTATTGGATGGTGGGAAGCACTTAAGACCCACGGTGAATTTACCGAAGAAGAGATATTCACTGTTATACGTAATATGGATTATATTAAAAAACCGCTCATGGACTTTTTGGGGTTTACTCAGATAGATTTTGATGATGCCACACAGCTTGGTATATTGACCTACTGGGCGGTTATTGCAAGTAAGGCATCAGGGTATGACAGGGATAAGGTTGTTGAAACACTTAATTCTATGGCAGACATTATTGATATATGCGCTGAAATTTATGGTACTACTCCGGCCGATATACGAGAGGATATCTTAAGTTTTGATCCCACCTCCGGTGATGATGTACCGCCGGTTGTTGGGTTTATGTCATATTGGGCTGAGTCTGCAACCTTTGGTACGATTACTTCTGATGAAATTGAGTTCTTCCTCAGTGAATATAAAAATATTCTTCCTGCTATTTCGGATCTAACAGGTATTACAGAGGCAGAAATTCAAAACGATGGTACTGGTAAACTTCAGGGAGTGGTTGTTCACTGGACGGTTATTGCTACACGCGTTTCGGGTTATGAGACAGATAAAGTAATTAGTACTCTTGAGAACATGAAGCTTCTGCTTCCTGTGTGCGCAGATATTTATGACACTACTCCTGAGGCTATTATTGATCTTATCATTAGTTTCGATCCGGCAAGCGGTGAGGAGCAGGATCCGGTTATTGGGTTCTTAAGTTCATGGGCTCAGTCTCCTGTATTTGGAACATTGACTTCTAGTCAAATCGAGGGACTGCTTGAGAGTTGGAATGATGTATTAGAGGAAGTAGTAACTTTATTGGGAAAAACCAAAGAAGAGGCATTAAATGATGCAACCGGAAAACTTCAGGGAGCTGTGACTTATTGGGCTATTATCGGATGGAAACTTGCTGAAGAGGGTATGGGGCCGTCCCAGGTAAAAGCTACGTTAGAGAACATGAATTTAATGATTGATGCGGTTGCTGATATATATGGAATTACTGCTGATGATATTAGAGGATTTATGCTGGATTATGATCCCGACGCAGGAGAAGATATTCACCCTTCAGTAGGTTTTTTAAGTTCCTGGGCACAGGAACCTGTTTTTGGAAGTATACAGCCGGGTGATGTTATAGAACTGCTTAAGAATTTTAAAGATGTTTTTGATGGGGCACAAAGTTTATTAAGCGTTATCGGAGTTACCCAGAATCATATATTGGGAATTGAGAAACATCCTGAATATGAAGTCGGAGAATTGCAAGGGCTTGTTGTATATTGGTCTATTATTGCCTGGAAAATGTCCGGTACAGAATATCAGTATGACGCGGCAAAGGTCAAGGATACCTTAAATAATATAGAAAAGTTGCTTGATGTTACTGCACGGATATTTGACGGTGTGTCCGGAGGCTCAAATAATACTGTTATTAATGGTAAAGAAGATATTGTGAAAGCAATGCTTGAGCAGGTACCCGAGGGAGGAGTTGTACATCCGGCAGTCGGGTTTATTTCCAATTGGGCCCAACAAGCAATATTCGGCGGAGAGGGAGGTAAGCTGGATGTTGATGAAATCGCGGAACTGCTTGATAATTTTGATAAAGTTATGCCTGAAGCTGCTGCACTTATAGGTAAGACAGAAGAAGATGTTCTCAAAGACACTCAAGGAAAATTACAGGGGGTTGTTATTTATTGGGCTATTGTAGCATGGAAGATGGCATCAACAGAGTTTCAATATGATGCTGAGAAGGTTAAGGAAACATTAAGCAATATGAAACGTCTTTTAGATGTAACTGCAGATATTTTTACTATAGCA
>CAZLCT010000055.1:0-17431 GCA_964558015.1 uncultured bacterium
TAAATCTGTTGCTTATACTTATACTGAGCCCACAGTTTTTTTTGAATACATGATTGATACAGCACGTCTTGCCCATCAGAAAAAGATTGGTAATGTTTATGTTACATGTGGTTTTATTACAAAGGGTCCGCTAGAGGAATTGGCAGAAGTACTTGATTGTGCCAATGTTGATTTAAAGGCTTTTTCTGAAGATGTCTACGTTCGTCTTACAGAGGGACACTTGCAGCCAGTATTAGATTGTATAACTTATTTGTATAAGAAGGGAGTAGTTGTTGAGGTTACAAATTTAATTGTTCCGACTATTAACGATAATATGACTGATATACGTGAGATGTGCAAATGGATTGTAAATGAAGTATCTCCTGATATACCTGTTCATTTTGCGAGGTTTCACCCTCAGTATAAACTTAAACATTTACCACCTACGCCGGTTGCAACACTTAAACAAGCCCGAGAGATAGCTCTCAAAGAAGGGCTTAATCACGTCTATCTTGGAAATGTTAGAGAAAAAGAAGGTCAGGATACTATTTGTCCTAAGTGCGGTAAGGTTGTGGTTGAACGTATTGGATACACTGTTCGGAGTTTTAATATTAAAGATAATAAATGTTTATTTTGTGGGAACAGGATTTATGGGCGTTGGAATAAATATGATGAGTGAGATAATATAAAAGGATTTTTATGAAATTATTACGTGAATATACATTACGGGAATTGGTTATACCATTTTGCGTTTCATTGCTTATTTTTACATTTATTTTCATTGTAGGAAATCTTGTAAAAATGGCAGATCTTATAATTAATAAGGGGGTTGATATTTTTGATATTTTACGTATTGTTGTTCTTTTAATTCCTCGTCTTTTAAGTTTTACTATACCAACCAGTATTTTGACGGCAATTTTGCTTGTTTTTGGCCATATGGCACAAAATAATGAAATAATCGCCATGAAGGCTAGCGGTATAAATATTTTTAAAATACTTTTACCGATTTTACTTGTAAGTATTGTTCTTAGTTTATTTTCTCTTATTATGAATGATCAGATTTTACCAAAAACACATTTTGCCTACCGCAAAGCATTGAAAAATATTTTAGTGAAAAAACCGCTTGCATATTTGGAGGCAGGGAGGTTTATTAAGGAATTTGAAGGATACGTTATTTTTGTCCATGAAATTGATGGTAACATTCTTAAAAATATTACTATTTATCAGCCATTGGAAAATCAACCAACCCGTACTATTGTTGCTGAGAGGGGCGAAATTATTTCAGATCCTGATAAAAAAACAGTTTCTCTGAAATTGTATAATGGAACAAGTGACGAACCGAATCCGGATGACCCCGCAGTTTTTTATAAACTGGATTTTGAAACGTTTATTTTGCATCCATTTGTTGTTGATGATAGCAGTAAAATTAGTAAGAAGACTAAAGATATGACTATTGATGAGCTTGTTTACAATTTAAGAACGGAGGATCAAAAAGTATTACTTCAAGGGGATTTGATGAATAGATTACGTGCTGAGATTCATAAAAAATTATCATTTTCGTTTGCTCCTTTTGTTTTTGCATTAATTGGACTTCCTCTTGCGCTTATAACACATAGAGGCGAGGCAGTAATTAGTTTTGGTTTATCATTAGGAGTAATTACTGTTTATTATATTATGTTTGCATGGGCCAATACAATTGCAATACAGGGTATATTAATTCCGTCTGTTGCTTTATGGATACCAAATTTTGTTTTGAGTATATGCGGTATTTTTCTCATGTATAAAGTAGTAAATAAATGAATTTGAATATAGTATAGTGTTGATTAAACATAAATTAGTAGAAATAAATTATTAACTCCAGGAAGATGGCCGCTCGAAAATTTATATTTCGAGAGGAAAGTCCGGACTCCATAGGATAGCGTAGCGGGTAACGCCCGTCTCCGTCAAAAACATGGCGGACGGATTAGAGCCACAGAGACTAATGCCGGACAATGTCCCGCCCTTTCTTGATGTTTAATATCAAGAAAGGGCGGGATAGGCCGGAGTGAAAAGCGGTAATCTCTACGCGGAGAAAGACCAAATAAGAGATGATCCTGACCTCTTGGAATTAAGTAGAGAGTAGCAAGTAGAGAGAAATCAAAATTATCAATATTGATGAAATAGGGATTCAGTTATTTTCTCGCTACTCTCTACTTCCCGCCTGCCAAAGCGAAGCGGCGGGCAGGTCTACTCGCTACTTTTTCTCAAGGGGTCAGGGGGAAGTGATCCGCTTCCTTATCAATCTCGGGTAGGTCGTTAGAGATGTAAGGTAACTTGCATACTAAGATAAATGGCTATCATTTCTTGCCATGCTACCTTCAGGGTATGTGCGGTAAGACATTACAGGATCCGGCTTATTCCTGGAGTTTTTTTAATAATTAATTTTATGAATAGAGATGATGAATATGTATTATATCGGTGTTGATGTAGGATCAATTGCAACTAAAGCTGTACTTTTAGATGAAGAAGACAAAATTATTTCGTATCATATTGTGAAAACAGGTGCAAATATTCAAAAGGCAATTAATTCGGTGCGAGATTTTATTTTGAAGGAAGGAAAATTATCTATTAATGAGATTTCCTTTATTGTTGCTACTGGATATGGCCGTAAAAAGGTTGAGTATGCACAAAAAACAATTACCGAGATAACAGCACAGGTTTATGGAGCATTGTATTATTTTCCTAAGACCCGCCTTATAATAGATATCGGCGGACAAGATACTAAAGTTACGGAATTAACGGAAAACGGAGAAGTCCATGATTTTGTTATGAATGATAAGTGTGCTGCCGGGACCGGCCGTTTCCTAGAAGTTATGGCACATATCTTAGATATTCCCATTAATACATTTGGTGAAAAAGCACTTATTTCAGGCAAGGACTTAAAAATCAGTAGTACTTGTACAGTATTTGCTGAGTCGGAAGTCATATCACTTATATCTCGTCAAGAGCGTATAGAAGATATTGCTTTTGCTATTCATTCTTCAGTTGTGGACCGCATTATTAGTCTTGTAAATAAAGTAAAAATAAAAGATGAAGTTACCTTGACCGGTGGTGTTAGCAATAATATTGCAATACGTGAGATAATAAAAAGAAGTTTAGACAAAAAAATTAACCTACCTTATAATCCACAAATAATTGGAGCATTAGGTGCCGCTTTATTAGCTAAGAAGTATTCCCCTTTGTATGAAAATGTCCGTATTTAATTGTGAATAATATCTTTAAAGTAATATTTATTTTAGTATTTTTAGGCAGATAAATTTATATTTAGTCTTAATTTGTTTATTAATAAATACTTAATAATATCATTTAAAAACATTGAAAAATTATAGTTTTATGCTATACTTTATATAATCATAATTATATCTAGTTAAATAAGTTACGTAATTTTTAAATCATTTAAAGTTAAAGTATTATAATATAAGACTAATTTCTACAGATTATCAGGTTATTTGTGTGACAATTTTGAAAAGTTTTTGATAATAAAGTATATATATTTACAATAAATAGATTTTAGTAAACTTGAAGAAATTCAGGGACACAAAGCTACAGGGTCTAAGAGGTCTCAAGGATTGAGGATCACGTCCAGACGGATAATCCTGTGAAATAGCAAAAAATTTACTTCAGCAAAGTGGAATTACACAGGGTAAACGGAAGCTTATGACAGCCAGTTGCAAACAGGTGGAGTGTTTGTTTATTGGCTCCTACCATTTTTCCAAAATAAAAAAAGAGATATTATGGTCAAAAGTGTTATTAAAATAACAGCAGTTTTACTTATTGTAGTTTTTACTACTACCACGATTGCTTTGTCTGCACCTGATTTTATTTACCGTCTACGCATTCCCCAAGAGTATGGAAAAGTGAAGGAGAGGTGGAAAAAAACTGATGAACACGGATTTAAAAAAAACGGATTATCACGGATGTCCGATAAACAATCCGTGTCAATCCGTCCAAGAAGTTTTCAGGATGAAAACAGCGAATTAAATCAGTGTCAATCCGTGGATAATGACAGGACTGTCATTATAGTAGAGGATGCACATGATAATTTTGGTGTGCAAAAAAATATAGCCGAGATAATTCAGGCTCTCCTGCCGCAAATAACACTTGACCGTAATACCCCCCATAATTTTGTCACCCCCCTTAATAGGGGGGAAGTACTGGATTCAGACGTCCCCCTTAATAAAGGGGGTGCCCAAAGGGCGGGGGATGTTACGGACTTACAAGATGATTTTATAATAGGAGTTGAAGGAGCAATAGGTGATGTGCCTGTTGATATGTTCAGAAAATATCCAATACTGGAAGCACGTGAATTAGCCTCAGAAAAAATGGTCAAAAAAGGGTACTTAACAGGTTCGGAACACGCTGCAATTTCATGTCAGTATCCTATCGAACTGTGGGGTGTTGAAGATGAAGGCCTTTTTTATGATGACTTTAAACAATTTTTTGCTGTATCTTCACTTAAAAGTGAAATGGAAGATTGCATTGAAGCTATAGATGATGCCTTGGCGTGTTTAAAGCAAAAACTATTTAACTCCGACCTTAAATCATTTGATGAAATATGCATGAGATATGAAAAACAAAAGATGGATTTAAATGAATATATTCTGAAACTATTTAAAATTGGAGAAAAAAATAATATCGACATGTTTGAGTATGCACAGCTTCAACTTTTTAAGGAAATAGCGCTCCTCAGCGCTTGCCTTAAGAAGAATGAATTGGAGAATGAAATTAAAAATATAACAGAAAAGCTAGGATCGGAGTTTAAGGATTTTAACCCCTCACTTAATACCACAGAGACTTGTGGCAATGGGGAACTTCAGGACTCCGAAGTCCCAATTATCAAAGGGGGTACACCCTGCTCGGCAGGCGGGTATGCAGAAGGAAGGTGTATGTTACGTTCTCATCAAATTGAGACAAAGAATTATCAATTAATATCCCAGTTGTACAATTATGCTATTGAAAAAGGTATTGATGTAAGACGAAAGTACCCACACATACAAAGGAAAATAATTCTGGAACATAAGTACGCTCTCCTTGATATGGCAGTTTTAAGCAGTGAAGTAAATAATCTCAGATTTGATATTGCATTGAAACTGGCTAAAAACTCGGATGAGAAAAGTTTAGTTCAAATACAAGATTATTTAGAACGTTTAGAGAGAGTTTTTACCTTAAAAGGTACCAGAGACGATGTTGAATATGTTTTTGGTAAAGATGTTAATATCCCCAATGCCCACCTTTATAGAGAGGGAAAACTTAACTCACACGGCCTCCTTAATAAAAGGAGTAAGCTAGGGGCTGGGGATGTTATGAACCTAATAATCAGTGACCTCATTAGTATTGCAGAAAAACATTCTATTAATTTTCATTTGTCGAATAAATTTTCTAATCTCCGAAAAATTTTGCCATCAGTGAAGAAATTCTACTTGCTTGCTGAAGAGAGAGAAAAAGCAATGATTGAGAATCTTATAAAAAAGATGGATAAAGAAAGTAAATCTTCTGGGGTTTTAGTTGTTGGTGGGTACCACTCAGAAGGTGTCGCTCGAATGCTTAAGGAGAAAAATATTTCATATGTAACAATTACACCGCATATTCAAGATATAGTGGATCGGACCGGTTATATAGATCGTATGATAGGTAACCTTGTGCCGCTTGCCCCTCATCTCACAAGTTATATTACATTCAGTCAGATCAATGGTCTGGCGACAGCAGTTGGCAATATTGAAGCTGCTGTAAAGATTAAAAAGGGATTTAGTCATTATTGGCAACATGAGATATATAAGAAATTTAATTTTGTTGCCCGTCTGGAAGCTATAAAGGAACATATTAAAGATCCCTATATACAAAAAGTAGCTGATGCCATTTTTGAGTTAAAAAAAGAAATTAAAGAGGATGTTACTGAACAAGAAGGTCTTATGCTGAGTCCTGATATGCTTGAGACGGCAATTTATGCTGCTATTCATGATAAAAATATGGTACATAGATTAAGGGATATTATCGGCCGTGCAGCAAAAGATCAATCTAAAAAAATTGGTGTGATTCAAATATATGACAATGTTCCTTCTTATCTTACGCCCACTGTGCCAAAAAATGAATGGGAAAAAGCACTTAATGAATTAGGCGGCCCTATCGTTGACATTTCGATGGAGTCCCATTTGATTGAAATGGACTTTTTTGCTACAGCCATGGGCAAAGGAGGACTTGGGATTTTAGAGTCTGATACGGGTGAAGGTTATGCTAAAGAGGGTGTAAAGGCTTGTTTAATGATGCCTATGTATGAGCGTATGATTGTACCAGTTACGGATCCTCGGCATGCTGTACACGCGAGTCATAAACGGCAAATACTTGAAGGGGAGATGACTTTTTATGACAGACGTATTGTTGATCCCAATAATAGGATTAACATTAGAACCTTTATGGATGAACCAGAACAGGTACAATTTCTGGAACTGGATCAAAATCCCGCAAAGCCAATAAAAATTTTGACTGAAACAGTTACCGATGAGCATGGAAGACAGGTTGAACGACAAGTCAAAATTACAGTCGAACTCTGGGACGGCCAGCGTCATGGATTTCGGCCTTATGACGTTGCGGTTTTTGTTATTAGCCGTGGGGGTACACCTGCCTTTCTATTTGCATGCGAAGAGGTCAATGACATTCTATATACTGAGGATAATGCTAAGCGATTAAATCAACAAGTGTTGATGGGAAAAGCAGTACCAAGTCTTATGAAAAAAATGGGTATACGACCAAGCATCTTTCGCCTCAACGAGGCACATACTGTTGTAGCTATGTCAGAAATGAAACAAGATCCTTATTTCAAAGATGTTACGTATGTATTTACCAATCATACGCCTATTGATGCAGGTATGGCCCGCTATGGTAATCAAGACTGGTTTGATCGACTGGGGCTTCCTGCAGAATACAGAGATAATTTTATCCATAAGGGTATGCTTGATTTTTCGTATGCAGCAATGAGTCTTGCTGATGTTGTTAATGGCGTCAGTAACCGGCATGCCGAAATTCTTAGAAAAATGTTCCCTGAATTTGCTTATAAAATAAAAGGGATTATGAACGGTACGGGCCAATTTTGGAAAAGCGATGCTATAGTGGCCGCCGAAGCTGCAGAGGAAAAACTCACTCCACAGAAGTTATGGGATATCCATCAGGAAGATAAACAGAAATTGGGAAACATCATCGAGCTTAGGGAAAGAGGCATAAAGATAGATTTGAACGAACCTGTTGTTATGGCTATTCGTAGAATTGATCACTACAAGCAACAATATCCCATGTTAAAAGATATTATTAAAGCATTGTGCCAAGATAAAGGAGTCAAGACAACAGTTGTGCTTGACGGCCAAGAGCTCGAGCTTGAAGGATTAGGTATAACAATCGTACTTGGTGGTATTATAGTGAATCCGTTTGATCCTACACTCCAACATTGGGTTCGCGAATTTTTAAGCTGGATGCAAGACCCGGCTTTAAAGGGTAGGTTTATATTTATATCGGGCAATGATATCGAACTTATGAAAGCAGCTGCTTCGGGGTGTGATTCGTGGATTGAGATGCCACGGCCTGATGAAGAGGCGTGCGGTACCAGTGGTATGAGGGCTGTGACCAATGGTAATCCTACCATAGGGTTTGAGGGTGGGTGGTCGCTTGAGTGGATCCGTGAGTATATTCCTAAAAAAGAGGGAGAGGCCGTGGGTTATGGTAATGGATTTTTTATTGAAAAAAATTCCCCGAAGAGTCTGTACGATAAGTTAAAGATTATTTCAGACCTTTATTATAAATGGAGGGATGAAGGTGATACCGAATGGATAGAATTGCGAAGAAAAGTATATAAGGATGCCCAAGCATTAGATATTGGCAATATGGTAAAGCGGTATGTGTTGGAAGTTTTTCTACCTGCTAAGCGTGAGAGAAAGAAACGGGAACAAGAAAGACTGGAAAAAGAAAGACTCAAAAAAGAAGTGGAGTGGGCTGGAGATGTGCGACCAAGTACAGCGATGTTTCACGAGATTACCTTGGGTGATGAATTTGAAGTATCAGGTGTCATAAAACTGAATAGTGGGAGAGAATTCATTGATGAGGTGTTGGCTGAAATTTGCTGGAGCGGCGGTGAGTGGGATAAACAACCGATTACTATGACTAAAGTAAAACAAATCGATGAAAATAGTTTCCGTTTTACCGGAGTGATCACACCAACGGCGTGCGGAGAGTATGGGTATAAAGTGCGTTTCTCATTACCGAAAATAGGAAAGGTACAGTGGGTACCGGATGGGTTTGGCAACCAAGGGAGGTTCGTGGTTGTCGAGAAAAAGGAACCTGCCTCATCAGACATGAAGAATGGCAAAAATGGTTTTAGTGAGTTTTATGCCTTTGGAGCATTTTTTATTATCGGCATAATAGTTGATTTAGTTTTAGGAAATCAATTATTTTTATTTTCAAGTATAGGTTTATCTTTTGATCTATTAAGGTTATTGTATCAGAACCTCCGATTATTTCCTGTGCCGATATCTGTTACTAAACTGATACTAAAGGGTAAAGACATAAAGCAAGTTAAAATACCGTTTCTACAATTTGCAGCAGAACACCGTAGCTCTGGTGATGGATTTTCTGATAAAAAGCATCAACCACCTTTTGGGAGTAATATAGATGAACAGATTGCTTTTTACCTTAAACATTTAAAAGAGATTACAGGTGATGATATTGTTAATGAAGATGTTACGTTATTACATGAGAAAATACGTAAACCCTTTAAAATTATATCAAGGCAGACTCAACTTAAGAATGAGTTGGATATACTTGATAAAATATTGTCACAACCCGTGACATCTCAATTGGGAAGAGTTATTTTTCGTCATGCTTATCTATTAGATTCCGAGCAGCGCGATATATTGAGAACAGCTGTACTTATAAACCATACAGAAAGCTTTTTGGGAAGGTCACAAAGTGAGGATGATAAGATATATGTTTCAGAGGTTTTGGAAAAAATACTTATAAAATGGGGCTATTCCGAAAATCAAAGGAGGCTAATTCTTAATTTAATTTCTACTGTGCCGTATGTATGGAGTTTGGGGGGAGACTCTACAATTACGGCAAAAGAATTCGAAGATCATATCAAGACAGTTCTTGGTTCAAGAGAGATAAATAAAGAATGTGAAATATTTTTACGAATGCTTGGAATATTTAGTTATGTTCTTACGATTCAATCAGGAGATCATTTTGTTTCGGATGGAAGCTATTTTCCTACATTAATGGGAATTATGCGGGAGCCTCATGTACCTGATTCAATTAAGGACTTGAGCGGATATTTATATTTTATAGGCAAGAGCGGGGCAGCTCAGGAATTGGAGAGGTTAGAGGAAAGCACTAAAGAAGAGGATAATGAATTTCTTCAGCTTATAGATTGTGCTCTAAAGCTCCGTAATAAAGCAGTTTTTTTACAGGATAAAGGCTTTTGTAATTTTGAGGATGATTCTATTCGTGAGCGTCACTGTGATTGTTTACTGGATATCTTAACTTATGTAACACCCGAAAAACGGGTTGAATTAAGTGAAATTGTTGCCTGGGCCGAAGATATAATTGAGCAGGAAGAGCAGAAAAAAGAGGTTTGGGATTTGTTTATTTCTAGAGTTCGTGAAGCAGCATTAAAAAACGGCTTTTATCCGGAAGGCCAAAGGTTGCGTCTTGTTATAAAGGGAATAGAGTTATTTCTCGAGGATTGTATTTTTGAGACGGAGGGTGAATTAAATGATTTTTCTTGGGATGATTTTCGTTATTATGATTTGCCTGAGGACGATGAAGAAAATGTATATCATGGAAGACGTGCCGCTTCTACATCAATCAGACTATTCCTTGAAGAAAAATTGCCTGTAGTATTTGGAGTTAAAGACAAAGAATCGGATAATTATGTTTTGAATTTCACTAAGGATTTAATAAAATCAGGGAAAAATAGTTTTAGGCCTTCAATAGATGAAGCAGGGAAGATAAAACGAAATTTTTATAATATTATTATACAATCTAAGAGAAGGAGTTCATGTTTTAAAATTAGAGACGATGGGAGTTTCTTCGCCGAATATGATATACCTGCGAGTGACATAGATGAGATATATATTTTTAATAAAAGGCTTGGAAAATTTATGGTTTTTTCTTTACTCCTTCGAAAAATTATCAGTGATATTTCGGCTGTGCCTCAAAATGATATTGAACAACAGGGAGAAAAGATAATAGATATGCTTTTCGGAAAAGTTGAGGAAAAGGAAGAAGATGATACGCCAGACAGGTGGAAAAAAGAAACTCGTTCATGGGATGAGATTATGAGAGATGAACCATGGAAAGCTTTTCACTTTGCTGGTGTGCCTGATAATGGTCTCTTGTGGCCTTATGAGGTAGTTTCAGATGATGAACCAATTACAAAAGAGACCGTTATTAAAGGAAAAAAAGTTGGTATTATTTCAACCCGTTTAGCAGGATTGGACGGTGTATCACAAGAAGCAAATAAATGGGCTGAGATTTTGCATAACAAAGGGGCAGAGGTCTTTTATTACTCGGGTGAGACTAAAACTCCAGACTTTATACCTGCTGAGAGAGGCATAACGTTCCCTCCAGCTCATTTTCTTGATGAAGAAATTCAAGAACTGCATGAACGAATATTTTCACCGCATGATATTTATGAAAGTTATATTGAAAAAATTAATACATTGAAAAATCAGATAAAAGAGAATCTGAGAAAATTTCTTATTGATAACGAGATAGATATTATGATAACAGAGAATATTATGGCATATCCTGGCAACTTTCCTCTTGCATTAGCTGTTATAGAGCTTCAGGAGGAGCTTGCAGCAGAGGGGATTGATATAAAAAGAATTGACCATAATCATGATTTTGCATGGGAACGGGATAGATTCAAAAAACTGCCTCGCTTATATATTGAAAAAATGATAAAGAGGTTAGTGAAATCAACAAGTAAATCTACAAAAAGTGTGGTTATTAATAGTTTTCAACAGGATATTTTAAGGCGACATTTTGGTATTCATGCAGATATAGCTCCTAATGTTATGAATTTTGAGAAGGAGCCTGAAATTGATCCTAAAATCTTAGAGTATTTTAGAAAACATTATAATATTGCAAAAGATGATTGGTTATTTCTCCTTCCTGTACGACCGGTCGGTAGGAAACAATTGGAGCTGGCATTTAAGCAAATTAGGAAAATAATGGATAAGGAGCCAGGACGAAAAATTCATGTTATGGTCACCCATGCTGCAGGGGATGAAGGTTACACTTACTGGCAGGAACTAAAGATGGAGGCAGAAGCTTTGGGGATTAATCTTATTGATGCAGGTGAGAATAATGAGATCGGTCCTCAGGATGGTCAGTTTGATTTAGGAGTTGCTTATAGCGCGTGTGATATGGTTTTTTATACGAGTGAAATTGAAGGGTGGGGAAATGCATGGCTTGAGACTGTTTATTATAAAAAGCCTGTTTGTATTTATCCGTATCCTGTTTATAAACAGGATATAAAACTTTGCGGAGCGCAGTGTATTGAAATTGAGGGAGCATCTGATGAGGCTGCTGATAAAATAATAAATTTGCTTTATTCACCTCAAGACTTAGAAGCAATGGTTAAACATAATTATAAATGCGGTAAGGAATATTTTTCTTATCCGGTTATTGAAGAACTTTTACAGTCATTAATATATGACCTTTTTTATCCTGATGAAAAGGAGCTGGAAGTAGAGCCTGTCTACCAATATGAACAAGATGTAAATAACTATATTAATGAGCTTTACGATATTATCGGGAAGAAAAGAATACAGGTTTCGAAAATTATGAGTTTAGATAATTTTATGGTTCAGATGTACAAAAAGAATATAAGAAAAGCACTCTATGCACTAGATGAAATATTTGTTGATTATTGTAAAGAAGAAGGATCTGAGGTTATTAACCGACTCGCAATTAAGACATTACAGCCTAGGGATTACGATATACTACGAGCTGCTATTCTTCTTGGTAATACCGGCGAATTTATGAGCAATACACTAAAGGGAGCAGGAGAAAAGGAAGTATTTTCTGTTTTAAAGGGACTGCTTAGGTTGAGGGAGTTTTCTCATAATGAGACAATTATTATTTATAATTTAATTAGAAATAAGATGCTTTTATCTCAATTATCAAACGGTCAAATTACCGACCAGGAGTTTGAGTTATGTATAAGTAATGCCTTAGGCAGGGAAATTACAATCAAAGAACGTGAATATTTTTTAAGAGTGCTTGCCATCTTTAATTATATTTATTTATATGCTTCAGATGTTGATTTTAAAAGTGATGGATTTAGAAAATATTTTAGAGTTATAAGGGAAAAGACTGGAATTGATTTACCTTTGTCTGTATCTATGGAAGACCTTAAATGGTTTTTTTGGTTTTGGGACAATAAAGAGGCGCTTAATGAATTGAAATATTTACAGACGGGAGACTGGAAAAAATTTGAAAGATACTTAAATCTTTTGTATAAGGCATTATTATATAGAAAAAGACTCCTTTTATTAGAGAAGGAAGGTTTGTTTTTGATGGATGATTTGGATGTGTATGAAAAAAATCAAATAGAGCCGTTATTGCTTTTTTATAGGTATTATAATGAATATCAAATGACTTATTTTGAGAAAAAAATGGATTTAATAGAAATATTTATTAATCAAATTGAAGCAGGCAAATGGGAATTACTTAAAAATAGAGGTGAAAAAATTAAGTCTTCATTAAAGGATTTTTGTTTTAAAGATGAAGAAGAATTAGAAAATTGTTTGAATACTATTCCAAATATTGAAGATTTAGCGTCTGATATACCATTTGATGAAGAAAAATATGCTTATCGCGGACGGCGTGTAAGTATTGATGATCTTAAAACAATAGTTTTTTACGGCATGCGGCGTGAACTAATGAGCGGTACATTCGATAAAAGGTTTTATGTATCTACTAATCCCGAGGGAGAAATAGGCACTGCTTTTTATCCGCATGGGAAAGATTATGCTAACAAAGATTTTTATTCAATTATTTACCAGATTGATAGACCCAACTGTTCTATACAGCAGAAAGGGTCTGTTTATTATACAGAGGAAGATATAAAGCCAGAGAATGTATTAAAAATATTTATGTTTGATAAAGAGGAAAGAAGATTTATAGAAATATGCCCCATAATTAATAAAATTATCGCAGAATCTATGGTGGGAAAAAGCAAAGAAAGTGATGTGCAGAGTCTTACCGACATTAGGGAATCAGATGGGTCAATAGATGAGGATAAAGATGATATTCCTCCACATCTTGCATCCTTAAATGCGTATGATTTAGAATCGCATAAAGATCTCCGTGCATACTTAAAGGATGCACGGCAGATACAAATATATGGTGAAGAAATAGAGGGAGCAGAATTTAACCAGGAGTATTTTCAAACCTTAAAGTCTATAGTAAAAAGGCTTCCTGAAGACATAAAGATAATCCTTGTGGAACATAATCATGGACCGCCTGATTCGATTGAACAACGTTTGCTTTTTTATCACATAGATACCCGTCGATGGATTTTTTCTCATGCCGGCACACGCGGTGGAACCGGAAAATTTATATATCTTCCCAAAATTTCATTCCTAGAACTTGCCGAGACAAAATCAGGAAAGAATTTCCTAAGGAAACTAATTTATGATGAAATCATACACGTAAATGAAAAAATGGCAGGCACGTGGACTGAGGATTTTCATCAAAAAGAAGACGAACCACTCCGAAATTTTTTATTGTATTATTTCAAATATCGTCTCTACAAACGCCCTAAAGAGATTAGAGAACCGATACACATTATGCGATCTATTAATCAGGAAATAAAGCGAATAGGTGCAGTTATTGAAGATATTGAACCTATATTGGATGAGATACGTGTTATTAAGAAAATGAAAGTAAAAAAGGGAGTATGGTATAAAAATAAACGAGATAAAATAATTGAATCGCTTAGCGCAACAAAAGAAAAATTGGGTCAACCGATAAAGGTAAAAGCAAAGATTAATGCTATTAATATTATTGAAGATGTAATAGCAGAATTGGGTTCAGACAGTTTTGATAATGTATTAAGTCGTTTAGGGAGGGGAGGAAACAGTGCACGCTCCCAATTGAAGAAGTATTTCTATTGGCTAGTTTCAAGTCGCGATCGTCTAATAATTAAATTAAGAGACAAGTATAATTTTTATGATTTAATGAAATATGAAGATGATGTGCTTGATTATAAGCCTGATAAAGAAACTGAGAAGCAGTTTATAAAGGAATTTAAAAAATGGCGTAACAGTTTTGAAGGGCAAACCGCTGGGGCGCTGGATAGAGTTATAAAGTTTTATAACATTTGGCATTCATGCGGAGAAAGAAAACCCCCCTCACTTGCAAAGCTTTCTCATGTTATTGATGATAATGAAGTTAAAACTGCAGTTGAAAAGATAACTAAATTTAATAAAAGATTCGATAAACTTTCAGCGTATGAAAAATGGAAGGTTATACGTGAGAATAAGCAACAAATGACTCATTCTGAGGAGAAATTGATAAGAGCGCTCGCTCTTACTCCTCAGTGGTATTTTCGTGCTATTGTCCCTAGACAAACACGTGAATATATTGCTATGCGAGGTAATAGTGGCGCATTTGGAACAGATTGGTTACATAATAAAAGTGCTATTAACATAGAATATACAGGGGATGGTTCTCAAAAAGATTATTTCCTAAAAGGAGATTATAATTTTAAATACAATAAAAAGCCTTCAATTGAAATGGCTATAATCAATTTAGCTACTTATACAGATAAAACGAAGAAATTTTATCGGTTTATTTTAAAAGATAACAAAGATAAATTTTGGTCAGAATATGCTGATGCTATGCAGACAAGAGAATTACGTGAACATATTTCAAGGCGGGATAAACAGGTGTATACTTTGAGGTATAAAGATGCTGGGGGCAAGAAACAAAATGAAAAATGGATAGTGCTTAAAGATTCTTTAACAGAAAAGCCTTTCGCTCTTTTTAGAAATATAGGAGATGATGATATTATTAAACCTAAACCTCCGATTGAGAATTTTAAAGAGGCAGTGGATTTGCTTGTTACATCTGTGGCTCAAAGTTTAGATGCTGGTAATTCAAAACGAGAGAGTGATATAAACGGGCAGGATGTAAAAGATGAAGAAATTATGCCAGGACAAGAAGAAATCAAGAAAAAATTATCTAGGCAAATTAAACTTTTTGATGAGGATGCTGAAGGAAAGCAAGAAGAATATTATAGGCATTTTGAAGGAATAAAAGTTAAATGTGAAGTTGGTGTTAAAATGGATGAGGTGCATTGGCATATTCTTGAGCAAGCATTGCGTGAAGTTAAAGAACGTTCATTCGGGCTTTTCATAGAATTTGAAGAAAAGATAGGTGAATATATATTAATTGCACAAGATGGGAAGGGAGATAATGTTAATGATAAAATTCTCCGTATTCCTTTTACTCAAATAGATAATGTTATAAAAAACATTAATCCGAAAATGAAACAAATGTCATTTTGGAAATTAAAGAAAGAGATTATTGAGTACGGCTTATGGCATGAAAGTAAATCTGCACAGGAGATAGCATTAATAGCCACTGGACGGTTTAAGAGTCAGTTTTTGGAAATAATTAAAGAAGATTTATTGTTTGATGTTACTAACGTAGATTCCCCGCTTGTTGTTTTTGTGAAAGAAGTATATTGGCAGCTGCTCGGATATATAATTTTACCGAATATATTTACCAAAGATGAGTTAAGTCAGGATGCAAAAAAATATTTTAATGATGAGAAATTTAGAGAAATATTTGATTCTCTTATTATACGAGATGATACTGAAAGTTATCTGAAGGCGGCTTTATTAGTTACATTGCGTAATCTAAATAGTAGAGCGGTGTTAATGCAGGATAACAAATATCAGAATATTACTAAAAGGTGTGTGGAGATAGGGGATGAAAATTTAGATTTACTTTGGAATGTGTTTGCAGAACCACTTTCTATATTAAAAGGTTTTAGTGAAAAACAATCGTTTGATAGTATTATGTATGATTCTGTCTGTAATGCTATTGTAAAATCTGTACATGATACCGGGATTATGAGTGAAAATACGCATATGCGTGCTCACCAGATAGTAAAAAATGAATCGTATATAGCAAGAGAAGTGCTAGGGGAAGAAGCCATAAAATACAAGAAGAACAAGGGAGGAGAGATTATACTTAACGTTTTTGTTCACCGCGATTTCAAACATAGCCGCGAGTATACATATATTAAAAAAATATTTGATGTGGAAATGAGTCAAATGCCGGGCATTTTAATAAACTTTGTTTCTAACATAAATGATGCTCATATAGTTCTTGGCTTTGATGAAACAGAAGAATTATATGGAACTAACGTATTTTATTTCTCAAAGGATAATTTTACAAAATTTATGAAACAAGTTATTTTCTTTCATTATGCGTTTAATTCCATACTTTTAGCAGCATTGTCAAAGAAAGGCGACATGCAGGTCGATCTAAATGGGTTACCTTTGGCTAATTTATTAAAAGTCGATTTTAACAATATAGCAGAAGAATTTGTGAAATACATGGAAGATAGCATAGCCCGATATATCAAGACAAGACAAATTGCAGTTGCAGCATAGTTTTCACTTAAGATTTATTCAATAAATAAAGGCATATTTCTAAAAAGTCTTTAAACTTATATTCCTTGACAGAATGCTGTTTTTGGGTTATTATTTTCAAAACTTTAAACCTTTAATTCTAGTACAGAGAGACTAGGAAGGATATATGGAAAAAGTTATTAAATTGAAGAATATAGAAACCTACCTAAAAAAGGGTAGGTTTTTTTATTGAGCACGTGACTTATGGAGTGTGACGCACGACATAAGTCACTGTGCGAAATAAACCCCGCATCAATAAGCTTCTAAAAGTAGTTGTATGCGGGGTAAATATAGGCAGATGGTATAGTTTAACAAATGGCAGAAATCTTAGTTATGGTATATAGGCAAATAATATTATTATATTAATAATGTGTAAAATTTGCCTTTTGCATACGATAAAAGTAGGAATATACTAATGAAAGTAAAATATGTAATGAACAAAGTAGAAATGGACCGCGCTCTTATACGTATCTCCCATGAAATTCTAGAAAGGAATAAAGGTACGGATGATTTAGTAATTATTGGAATACGGGCAGGCGGGGCAATCTTAGCTGAACGGTTACAGAATAAAATTAAAGATATAGAAGGAGTTATTATTCCGCTAGGGATTTTAGATATAACTTTATACCGTGATGACTTAAGTGAAATTGGGCCTCAGCCTGAGGTCCATAGTACTGAGATTGATTTTGATATTAGTGGCAAAAAAGTCTGCCTTTTCA
>CAZLCT010000056.1:0-12640 GCA_964558015.1 uncultured bacterium
GGGTGATCTCCTCCTCTTTCTTAGAGGGATACTTCCACACGTCGCACATATTGCACCGTGCGTTACAGCGGTAGGTTACTATAATTGAACCGTGTAGTTTATTTTTCACTTTTTGTCTTTCGCGGCCGCTAGTTAGATACTACGCCATTCTACTTCATGGCATGTTTAGATAACGTTTGATAGCAATTAGTTACATCGACTTACTAAATTCCCAGATTTTTTCAATAATCTCTTATATTCACAATAGTTAGATATATCTAATCTTAACTTTGACTGACATAATTTTCTCTTCCATATATTGTGTATCTCATCCTTTGTTATAGGATTTTTGTAAACATTAATGCTATTAGGGTCGAATACGTAATATCCAATATAACCATCTACTTCTCCATCAGGCACGCAACCATCACTAATCAACATAGCATGTGCAATTATTTTTTCTTCATCTTTTTTTTCGGCATATTGGAACAGGACTAATGAATTTTTTTCAAAATGTGATCTTTTAGAAGGTATATTAAATCTTCCGGGTGGTCTCCTCGAGGGCAACACACCACAAAAATATTCATATAACTTGTCTATTGTTCCAAAATCTTCGGGTTCTTTGGTTTTGCTGAGAGGGAAAACACGAATTACTTTCGGAATCATATGAATTCCTCCTTACAATCTGGCATATAAAATTTAAGCAAACCCGCCATTTTGCGAACCGAAAATGGTAAGGTTCAGCGAATTGTTAGCTAATTTTATTTTATCTTTTTCTTCCCATGATGTTTTGTGCTAAGGTTTATTCCAAACTCATCTGGATTTGCAAATCCAGAATGACCGACATAATCACTTTGACCGAATTGGGATGAATAGGGATTTTCCATAGGCTCTACATTTATAAAAGAAGGGTTACCTAATACGTCGCATTCTTTAGTATGCACTAGCCCCTCAGGAGGCAATACAACATAAGGAGATGATTGTATCTCTTTTTCCCTTAATTCTTCGAGTTCTTTTCTTAGTTCTGCCTTCTCAGTAGCATCTATCTCTAATCGACTTATTTTATCTTGAAGTTTTACAATTGTATCATTTTTTTTCTTTATCTCTTCACGGAACTGTCTTTCTTTTTTGTAAATTTCATCCTTCAAAAACTTAACATACGAAGCCATTTCATCAGCGCTTCCAGCTAAACGATTAAAAATTTGAAGATAATTAGCTAATAAAATGTTGCCCGTTTCATAGGGGTATCTAACTACATGATCGATTTCAGACCATGCTTCTTCGAATATTGTACGAACTTGAACTTCAACAGTGATTGGTCTTTTATCAGGGCGAGATTCTATTAGATAATGAACTGACCTATAACCAAATTTATGTAAAGAAGTCTTGCAACCATTGTCTTCAAATAGTTTTAAATTATCTCCTTTGCGATAATATACTGTTGGATTTTCCTTCATGTCCCATTTCTCTAATATAAAGTTATGAATATGCGTCCAATCTTCTTTGAAAAGATGCAACACTCTAATCCCAATCAAATCAGTTATATATTTCAAGTAATTGTCTTTTGTAATTGTAGGCTTAGGGCAATCTTTTTTTAAACGTATTATCTTGGCTATTAGATGCTCTGGGTGTTTTATTCTCATTCTGACAGAATGCACCTTTGTCGTGTATCTTAAACATTCAGCATAGTAGTTTGCATTTTTTTCAAGGGAGGATTTTTTTGATTCATAAGCTTTCATGATTTCTATTAGATTTTTCCAATTGCATTTCGATTTTTTAAAATCATCATTAGAAATGTGATACTGTCTCAAAAATTTATCTTTGTCCATGTTTTTTTCCTTATCATTTACAGCTAACATAAAGATCAGTTGCCAGTGCCCGACGCGATTTCGCGTCGGGTAACGGTCAACTGAATCGTTTGGTTATCTTTTTATATGATCTATAAATTCCTTCATAGATTTCATAACAGGTAATAATTTTAAATACATATTTTTCATCTTATCTACTTCAATATTAAGATTATCTGAAGAATATTCGAGTTTAAACAAATATTCCCCTCTGGGGCCACATAAATTAGAAACTTCTCCATTTATTTTTGTTCTTTTGAAAGGTGAGCTTTGATGGTGAGATAATTTGTTTCGATAACTTGCAATTGTATTCCAACTTTTCCTCTTTTGTTTTAGTTTATGAAATTTTGGATTTATATTGAAGATTTTATCTTTATCTAACATAGTAATCATACCATCAAAATATAACTTTTCTGAGCAATCGGGGTAACATGAATCTTTCAAAATTATTGTTATGCGCTCCCAACATCTATATATACATTCAACACAACAATAAACATGGTGCCAAAAATGTATTTCAGGAATTTCTATCATATTAGGCACTTGATTTTGAGTATAAGCTACTCCTTTAGTGCCTTTTGTGTATTTACATGACTCTTTCGCAATAAGTGCATTTCCCAATGAAATCTGAATCTGAGACATTGTCCAAAATAATTCGGTAACAGAACTTTCAAAAGTATCCTTTAATTTTAATCGTTTTTTTGTCGAAATAGCCCAACTATGTAAATTTTCCATAGGAAGATTGCATGTCAACCAAGGAATCTTATTTTGATTAAACAGATCGATAATCTTTTTATGGATTTCTTTTATTTTCATTTTTTAAGATAACAATTAATATACGTAATTCATTCTTCCTGTTGCTCTTTCTCTATTTTGGTTTAAACTAACGTATTTTTTAAAAAAAATTAAAGATTTTTTGATTAAATATTCGTAATTGCTCTATACTAGCAGAAAATACGCATTTCGTATAACATCTAAAAAACTCCTTAACGGAAAGAGAATTTCGATGAAAGGGACTCTTTCCTTTCCTTGCCTCTTACCGCCCCCTTCTCCCCACCAACTCATCTATACTAACACCTAAAGCATCCGCGAATTTAATAACTGTCTCAATTTTTGGATTTTTTATCCCGCCTCGCTCGATCTTTATAATGGTATTGTATGAAATTTCGGATTCCACAGCCAATTTCTCTTGTGACCAGCCTTTTTGTTTTCTGATTTTGACTAAGTTTTTAAGGTGCATATTTTAATTGACTCCCTTATGGTATTGAAATATAATATCACAATACTGTATTTTGATACTATACCATGATACCCTATACTGTAGAATATTCTAACTCCAAAACAATTTAAAAGCAAGGATACGAACCATGTACAAATCTTACTACCGCAACCTCATAGCAGGCACTTTCCTGTGGATAATCTTACTTATCATTCTCGCGATCCTAGAGGTGTTTAAACGCGTTATACCGTAGCGCCTTGCTCTGTTCGGAAAGCTTACAATTCCCGAAAAAACTTTTATAACCGTGTTTCTTTTTTGTTAAATGTTAAGCGTTGGCTCCGGGTTTTCCTTCTATGTGAAATTACCCTCACCACTCGACTATAAAGGAAATTTTATTCAAATTTTAAGACATGTTCATAGGCCCCAATATCATATTTCACGCCTTGTGGTCTTTCAATACCCCGGAAATCATCTAACACCCCTAGATGTGTTATGCCCGCATTAATACATGGCGAATTTGATTTTAAATCATACTTCTCATCTATTAATCGTGGGTCTTTCTCTATTGAATGTATATCTTGGTTTGACATGGATTGATATGAATCAAGGGATGTATAAATTAAATTTTTATATTCAAATTTAGTACCTTTCTCATCATAAAAACAATTATAATCACTTTCTACTTCTTCAGCCCCATTTATAATCAATTCAGGAAAATTAGAATTATTGCCTACTACAATATTATTCATAAATACATTTCCTGCTCCATGCTTAGCTCTAAACCACATTCCCTTTACCGTTCTATCACCGAATAAAATTGTATTGTTTAACCACAAGTTATTGTAACTTTCTCCATAACATGCCATTTCTTCAACATTGTCATAGACAATATTATTTTTTATTACATTGTCATGACTATTCACGACTATAAGACCACAAATCTTATTACCGTAACAACGATTCTTCTCAACAACACTATTATGTACATTCCAACCGATTTCGAGCCCATGTGCTTTGCGCGAGTTATAGAGTTCATTGCCTCTAAAAATAACATTGTAAGGACCTGTTTCAGCCTTATTAGAATAAGCCTGCATATTGTTATCCGAAGCATTATATGAAATATTGTTTGCGATGAGAATATTATGTGAAAGTCCGTTGATACTAAGATTACAAACAGGGTTTTCTACCGTTCCCGCATCTTTAAATTTAGAATTCTTAATGACAATAGCATTAGCCCATCCATACTTCGTTAACCCATAAATTACTGCTGCATGATTATAACTCTTATGGTCACCATCAATAATACAATCGTCAATTACGATATCTTCTCCACTTTCTATTGATAATGCAGCCCCTTCCCTCATTTTCATATTCAACTTACTTATTCTTACATACTTTTTCCCTGCCCAAAGAGAAACTCTGTATAACTGAGGATAATCCCCAATTCCGTATGATCCAAAAAAAATTGGTTTCGTCGATGTCCCGCTGGAAGGTATAACAAGATTTTCTTCCCAATTATTACCACATTTAAAAAGAACAGTATCCCCCGGGGAGAATTTTGTGCTATTTACTTTATTTATAGTTCGCCAAGGTGTTTCTAGTGATTTCCCATTATTAGAATCACTGCCACTGGTTGCGTTTACATAATAAACAGTCCTCGTATCATCATTTGCTACTGCATATTTAGGATATACTGAAAAAAATAGTACAGCAATCAACATTACAATTTTTATCTTCAAACAAAAATTAATCATTTCTCGAAAAATCATTATTTAGCTATAACTTTGTTATAAATTTCAATTAACTTTTGATAGTGGTCATCGGGATTTAAAACTTCATCAAGATACTTTCTTCCATTCAATCCTAATTCTTTACTATTCCTCATTAATCTTTTAATTTTATCCAACAAATCTTCATGATTGCGTGGTTCAAATAAATATCCTGTTTCGCCATTTATTATCAACTCTGGGATTCCTCCGATATTAGCCCCAATAACTGGTTTTCCATGCGCATAAGCTTCAAGGATAATATTCGGAGAATTATCATACCACTCTGAAGGAACAACTATGAAATTTGCTCTTCTTATTAAATCTTGCAATTTCTCGAAACTTTGAAGCCCCAAAAAGTCAACTTTTAGTCTTTTTTCTTCTACCATCTTTCTTAATTCATTCTCTAAAATTCCATCTGCAACAATTTTCAAATTAATTGATGGATCTTTCTCAACAGCTTTCAGCAAAGTTCTTGAACCTTTTTGATGATCCAGTCTACCTACAAATAATATATAACCATCGTTTTCCAAAGTAACATTAATATTCGCTGCATCAAAAAATATTGGAAGATGTGAAATTTTTTCTTCTGATAATCCATAGTATTTCATAAAAATGTTTCTGATGAATTTGCTTGGAGCAATCCAATGATCAACATATTTCTTATAAAAATTCAATAACCTACTAACTTTAACTTCAATAAACCCAACACTGCTAGCGATAAAAGATCTTTTAACACATCTTCGCATAACACATCGAAAATTGAATTTTGTGCTACAATCAAAATCGCAACAAAGCTCCCCATGTCCATCAAGCGCTGTTGAATTAGGACATAAAAGTGCATAATCGCTTAATCTCATAATAGTTTTCAATCCACTTTCTTTAGCAGCCTTAAAAATTGAAGCAGAAAGGTGTTTTGTTACTCCAAAACCTTGAAAAACTTGAGGCCTTTCTTTCTTACATAATTTCTTTACCCTTTTATAGGCATCACGATTATAGAACATATTGCTAAAAGCCTTTAAATTTTTGAATATATCACACTTTCTAATAGTGGAAAGATCAATATAATCACAAAAATATTGAGAATATTTAGTATTTATATTCTGACAATAATCAGTGGAAAAGGGTATAACCAAATGTCCTTTACTTTCCAATAATTTCTTTTCCTTAAGAAGATAGGCTTCCAATCCGGCCCTACGATAATAATATTTTGATGCGAAAACTAACTTCAAAATGACCCCCATAAATTCATATACTGCTCCCCTCTTAACATCTACCAAGTATATTATATCCCACTAGAATCTACTGCATTAAGGACTCGTAAATATTAAGATACTCACGACTAACCTTATCCCAAGTATAATAATTGCTAACTGTATTGCAGGCATTACAGCCAACCTCTCGTCTGTAATCATCATTTATAAGCAAATGCTGTATTTTCCTTATAAAATCCCCGTTATCCTCAAGATTAAAAAAAACCATGTCGTTACTATTTTTTGATACATCTTTTATAGAAGGAATGTTTGCACAAAGTACTGAAAGCCCCACAGCCATAGCTTCAAGTATAACCAAACTAAATGCTTCAGCAAAAGAAGGGAATACAAAAATATCAGCAATATTAAAAAATTTATTTATTTCTTTACCTGGTTTGACCTCTCCAATAACGTTTATTATATCGGATAGCTCATTTTCTTTAATCATATCCTGTAAATCCTTAAAATATGCTTTATCAACAACCTGTCCGATTAAAAGCAATTTTACTCGTTTAATTTTGTTAATTTGCTTTAAATTTTTTATTATAAATTGTTGATTTTTTCTTTTTTCAAAAGAACCAACATGCAATAAAATCAATTCATCCTCTTTTGCATACCTACTACGAAATTCCTTCTTATCCCATTCGCCAGAATTCAATTTTTTATAAATTAAAGTGTTTACTCCATTCGCCATAACTTCTATTCGTTCTTCATCTATATTTAAATTTAATATAATATTATCTTTTGCGAAATTATTCAGAACAATAACTTTATCTGCCTTTTTAAGACATTGCCTTTCCAGCCAATAATTTGTTTTTATTTTTTCTTTAATTTCATCCCATGGTCTACTCCATATATGACTATGCACAGTATACACAAAAAATATTTTCTTTTTTCCGTAATTTTTCTTTAAAAAAAATCCATTATATTGATTATGTACATGTAACACATCTATATCTTCTTGATGAACTATCTTACTTAACACCTCTCTTACTTTTAAAGAATAAATCACTCGTTTTAACTTATGTTTAACCCCTAATTCATGTGTATAATCATAACTTCCAAAACCTTTTGGCATTTTTATATCAACAATATCGAATTCCATTTTATGCCGATGGTCTTCATAGATATCAATTACTACTACATCCTGTGCATGTTTGACTAAATGATTAGACAAATGTTCTATAACTATCTCAGTTGCTGCTGAAGTTTTTGCTGGTATTGATGTATACCCCGTTGCAACTTGACAAATTTTCATTTTTTCTCCATACCTGCTAATCCTTAAAACAATTCCTCATACTGCGGAATAATTTTTCCTCCCCTAAAGTCTTTCGGCCTTTAACATTATTCAAATCAGAATAAGGCATAAAATATTGTTTAAATTAATAACAGGATTGTCAGGAGAATCCATCCAAAAAAATACATTATGCCTTTTAAACTGCAAAAGTTTGCCAGTATTAATCGCATTTATTTCATCCCCGCCTTTGGGATATAAGGACTTATTAATTAATGATATTTTCATAGTTGCCTTTTATTAAAATTCTTCTACAAATTTCCAATACTTGATCAACTGAAATTTCCTCTAAGCATTTTTTATAGTTACATTTTACTGGTTTTTTTTTATATTCCCTACATGGAATACAATTATTTTTTTTTACAGCAAAAAAGTTATTTTTCTCAAAATAACCCCACCGGGTTGGGGATGTAGGACCCCATATTGAAACTATCGGTATATTTATAGCTGCTGCTATATGCATAAGCCCTCCATCATTACATATTAATAAAGAGCACTTTTTTAAAAGAGCTGCGGCCTCATATATTAAAAAAGCTACATTTTGAAAAAATATTCTTTCCGATGACATAAATTCTTTTATTAATTTCAGCCTATTCAATTCATCTTTACTTCCCATAAGTATAATGTTGACTTGAAAGCTATCTATTATTTTTTCAATTAGCTCAGTATATTTATTTAACGGCCATTCTTTTGAGGGATAAAGACTCATTCCTTTTACAAGGGGAGCAATCGCTATTGTTTTCCTATTTAAATCAATACGCTGCTTTAGAAAATAATTTTTGGCTATTTTAAAGCTATGTTTTGGAATTGTTAACTCTGTATCTTTAGTAACACATTCTATATCTAAAATATCTAATATTTTCAAATTTTGCTCTATATCTCGTTCCTTATCAATAATCTTGATAATATGAGTATATATTTCAATGTTTTTTTCATGTTCAAACCCAATACGTATTTTTGCCTTAGACAGTTTTGTAACCAAATAACTAAACTTACCAAAAGAACAAATCGGTGTAATACAAATATAAATTTTTAGGTTTCTGATTTTGAAAAATAATTTGGTAAGAGTAATTATTTTATTAAAAATAGCTTCACTATGATCAACAAAGAAAGATTTTTCAAAATAGTCATACTTCTCTACAAGTTGCTGAATAGTCTTGTTGCCTAAAAAAAATAAATTATATCTACTATCTCGCGTTATGTTTCTTAAAACAGGAGTGAAAAGGACAAAATCACCAATGCCCCCTCTAAAATTTATTAAAATATTTTTTCTTGCATTGTTGGCTAACATTTTCCTTCATCCAAAAATGTAACTACCTTTAAATGGATCTACTTCTATAATTTTAGTAAAAAATATAATTTAAGACTTACTCATATATTCTTTTAACATGCATAGCTTTCTTGTAAATTTTTTATTTCCTTTCAAAAATGAAAAAACAAGAATTTCCAATCGCCATACAAACTTACATGAAAAATTAAAAAATACCTCTATCATTTTGCCATAACATTTCCTAAAGTAATATCTTGCGCTTTGATAGCAATGTTGGAGAGTGTCAAAATTATCCATATTGATACTCATTCCTTTGTGATGAATAATCTCAGCCTCAGGATAATAAAATACTTTAAAATTTGTCTCTTTTTTAACCCTTCTGCAAAATTCAGAATCCTCATAATACATAAAAAAATTTTCATCAAGTAACCCGATTTTGTCAAAAACTGTTTTTCTAATCCCCAAAAAACACCCCGATACACAATCTACTTCTCTTGTTGCGTTGTGATCCCAATATTTCATGTATTTGTAATGGGTAAAAGGATCCCAGAAACCCTTGATTATGCCTTTAGTAAAAAAGAGTAATTCCGTTAAAAAATTAGGATCATGATAACAAGAATATTGCAAAGTCCTGTCTGTGTTTAACGTTTTACAGCCTACAACACCAGCATTTGATGCTTGTTCCATAAAATCGCAGACCTTACGAAGGCAATCACCAAGAACAATTGTATCGCTATTTAGCAATAAAACATATTTTCCTCGTGCAATCTTTATCCCCTGATTATTCGCAGTAGCAAAACCAGTATTTTCTTTATTTGCTATCACCCTAACCTGAGGATATTTCTTAGACAAAGCATCGACACTCTCATCTGAAGATGCATTATCAACAACAATTACCTCAAATTCTATACCACTAGTGTTACGATATATAGAATTCAAACAATTGATCAACAACTCCTTTGTGTTGAAATTAACAACAATTATGGATAACTGCATTATCACGTTCCTTTATGACTATTAACTCTAAAATCACCAATGATAATGTTATGACCACTATTCCATCATAAGTAACAAAATCTGCCAATGTTATAAAAGAAAAAAGCCTCCCAAAATAAAAAGAAACTACCCCTAAAACAAGTGCCCGAGAATAAGCACTATCAAGGCGTCTATACAATGACATAGCCCTTTTGAGAAACAAAAAAGATAAAATCAGAAGAACGCCGAAACCCAACAGACCAAAATCCATCAATAAACTTAATATCCCACTATCTGTTGTACGAAAAGATCTCGAAATAGTGCCCTTGTTATATCCAAACATATCAGCTTCATCATGCAAAAACCCAATACCTGCGATAGGATACCTCTTTAACAAATCAATCCGCCCGGCACTATCCTCCAATCTCACACCAAAAGTATCTGTTTTATTTACAACAGCATCAAACGTTGACACGATCCTTGACCCAACAACTTCAACGGGATTTCTCTTCTCAGGGAAAAAGGCTGCAAAACCTAGTGAGAAAATACCTGTTATCAGTACAAAACAAGACACAGATAGAAAAACTTTCTTAAAACGTCCCATTTCCTTTGAAAGAATCAGAGCAAATATTATCCCGGCAAAAACACCAAAAATATGAGCACGCCCGAAAGTAAGCACCGTTTGAAAGCCAAATAATATCACTAAGAAAAACATTAGTCTTTTTCTTTTTTGCTTTCCGAACAAAATCAACATTAATAAAACCTGAAAAAGAAAGGTCACAGAAACACCACCTGTAATATATAACCGATTAATTGTCACCCCGGAAAGATTCTGCAACGCCACACGACCATAAGGAAACAATACAATAGAACTGCTAACAAAAAATTGGATAATATATAACACAGCAAAAATAACTATCGTACTAATAGATATTTTTAGAAATCGTTGCAATTTAATCTGATCTTGTAAAATATAGAAAGCAGGGAAAAATAAACAATAATAAAAGTACTTCCGTCCCATTCGAAGCATAGAATTAACAGATTCTTGAGGAAACCGTATCTTTGTTAAAAACAGTTGGAATAACACAATAAATGAAATACACAAAATGACTTTTGCTATGGGCGATCTGAAAACATTCTTTATCCTTTCATCCCTCTCATAAACGCCTGCCAGAAAAGGGAAAAACATAGAAAGCAACATTACGTCACGCAATCTAAAAAGAAAAGGCAAACGCAACATATTTTCACTAATCATTGAAAAACAGTTAAATATAACAAGAATAGTTAAAAGCAATGCTATTTCCGGAAAACGCACAAGAATTATCCCGTAAAAAAAAACTCCGGCAAAGACAAAGAAAACTATGGGGTGTATATTAAACAAAAAACCTGACAGTAAACTTATTAAACTACACAAGCATATTTTCCACATGTTCCTCATATCGTTTTTTTATATTTAGCTATGAATTTAGCTGGACAAATTTTCTTGCCTTTTATGCCTAAAAAGACATGGATATAGCCAAGTGTCAACAACTTTAACCTTAATATCTTATAGTTCAGATGGAAAAATATGTTTTTAAAATCTCTTAGGAAAAAATAGAATAATTCAAAAAATAAAAAAAATCTATTTTTTCTAAATTTTTTATAAAGCAACAAACTGTTTCGCTTGCCGTAATATCTCTTCCATAAATATTCAATATTTTCTGGAGTATCCGTTAAATATTCCTCCGCTAACTTATCCTTATGAATAATTAGGGCGTTTTTGTTTAAATAAATTTCGCCATAGTTGATTACTCGAGAACAATACTCCACATCATCAAACCATATAAATAAATCCTTGTCAGGAAAACCGACCTTTTCAACCATTCTCTTATGTAAAATAAGACCGACAAAAGAACTATAATCTATTTTTATAAGTTTTTTTTCATTTTTATATATCTCTTCCGACAATGGTATTGTTCTCCATTTGTCTTTTTGTAAATATCCTCGGTGAATTTGCTGAATGGTTCCTTGAACATCAACCTTGAGAGGAGTAACTGCTATGTTTTCCCCTAAAGGCATCTTGTCAGGAACGCTCAACAAATTCGCTAAACATTCTCTATGCGGTTCCACATCATCATCCATCAGCCACAACCAATCATAACCTCTCTCATATCCTCTCTTTACCCCTTCATAAAACCCACCTGCCCCACCGGTATTTTCATGCATTCGTACATAGTGAATTTTTACTTTTCTATTCCGGTTCTCTTCAGAAAGCATACTAATTGTGTTTTCATTCTCTAGAGGCTCATTTGTCGGATTCAAGACTTCTTTAATATATCTTTTTTTTCTTAACAGCTGCGGGGTTTCATCTGTTGAGGCATTATCAATTATATAAATCGCATCCAGAGGATGAATTTGCTTCAGAAGAGAATCTAAGCACTCCATTAAAAGCTTTTTTCGATTATAAGTTACCACTACTGCACAAGTTGTCTCTTTTCTATCCATTTATAACCTTTCCAATCTCTATACCATCTTTTATTGATTCTGTAATCCCCTGAAACTTCCACTTGCCATATCTACCGGTTTGATAAATATTATGTTTTTGTAAATCCGTTATCGTTTTCTCAACCCAATTTGAATCCGGATACTGCCACGTATAGGCATTTTCAATCCATGTGGGGTCAACTGCTTCTGCTTCACTTATAAATTCCCACTCTAAAAGCTCATTAACGATGTCTTCGCAGGTTTGCTGAATTTTTTCTTCCGACAGCGCCATTCCACTCGAATATGCTTTTTCAACATAAATGCTTACTCTATCACTTTCGTGTCTTGAGGATAAAGGTAAAAATGAATTGTCCACATTGCTGTAAAAACCCACTCTGTGAAATCCGGCTTTGCTTTTAGGAATGTATATCCAATGCTCAGGTGGGCATTTATTCCCCTTTTTTGCTCCAATATTTACCACAAGCACTGATGTATGAGGATTAGGTGTCCCATTTCTAAGCCCGGTTAACTCCAACATTTTATTCATTGGCAATGTTGAAACTACTGTCTCATA
>CAZLCT010000056.1:12740-17413 GCA_964558015.1 uncultured bacterium
TGATATCCTCAGGCAAATAAAAAAGATTGTTCTGCAATGGATAAGGAACATACAAATCTAAGTCGGAAAAGTAAACTGCTGAGCTTCGCTCATAAGTTTTAGTAGAAACTAGTTCATTAATAAAGTTTAAACTCGTGTTGTCTTTTCCAAAGATCCAATGTCCACCTCCTATTTCAAAACGGTAAGACTCTTCATCTCGACGAAAATAAGACTTTTTGCCATCCAAGCCGACATAATAAGAAGCACAAATCCCGCCTGTAATATCACTTGCTTCGTAAATCTGACTTTCTGTGCTGATACCCGCACTCAGCCCTGTTATACCAGCACCTAAAATAATAGTCTTATTTTTCATTTGTCTCTCCAACTAACAAACATTTGAAGGGAATTAGCCCTTTATACATCAAATATAAAAACATAGCTGTTGTTACGAAAATTTCTGTAATTAAAACTGCTATAGAAATTCCAATATGTTTATAAATAGGCGCTAAAATAATGGCAAAAGCTATATTTAAGATGCCAGCCGATATAAGTATTTTTGAGAATACTTTTTTCAGATTAAAAGTAAGCATAGTTTGAATACCAAATATATTGCTCAATCCAATTACAAATGGCAAAAATGCTAAGATTCTCAATACGATTACTGACTCTTGATATTGGCCTCCTAAAATTAAACCAACAATGGGCTTCGCAAAAATAAAAATTGCCAAAGAAACAGCAAAAGTCCCACTCGCTACAAGTATAGTCACTTTTCTTATAAAATTTAATGCCCTTTCTTTAGATATACTGACAAGCTTACTTATATACGGATAGATGGTTTGAGAAACAGGTAATAATAATTTCTGGACAGCTTTTACTAATTTTTCTGCGGCGCTATAATATCCCACTATTGTATTGTTCGTAAACAGGCCTAAAATAAATATATTGCTCGTAGTATATAGGCTGATTGACATTGTCGAAATAAAAATATGCCAGCCTTCTTTTAGTTGATACTTTATACTCTCGAACCCAGGAAAAATAAAGTTTATTTTAAACTCTCTATGCACAATCCACAGTCCCAAAACTCCAGCAACCAAAAAACCTAAAGAAGTTATTAAAGGAACATATATATAATCCTGCATCTCTTTAATAAATACAAAAATAGAAATTGTGAAAATAATTTTTGCCATAATATTTAAAATTGTAATATACTTCATCTTTTCCATCCCCTGAAAGAACCAAACAGGAAATAAAACTTGCCCTAAAACCATTCCAAAACTAAAAAAATAAATAAGCCAATCATTCCTGAATTTAGGTATAACAAATACCAGACCCATCAAAATTAAAAAGCTAATCACCAAAAGGCCGAATTTAATCAACATTACCGAACTAAAAATTTCTGATATTTTATCCTTATTTTCTCTATTTATGGAAATTTCTCGTGTTGCTGATAGATTGAATCCGTAATCAGTCAAAATACTAAAATAAGTAATAAATGCTCCGGCAAAAGCAATAAGCCCGTATTTTGCCGGGCCCAAAATCCTAACTAAATACGGTAAAGTAATCAGAGGGAGCACATAATTTGCCACTTGTAAAAAAGAAAGTGAAAAGAAGTTTTCCACTAAAACCTTTTTTTCTTTTGTAGCTAACATCCTTTTGAAAAACGTTTTTATAAAGCGCATACTATTGTCTAACCTTATTATTATAAAAAACTGCATCCTCTGTCCATCTACAAACCAAAGCACAAAACCCGGATTCAGCGGCAAAATGCACTACCCAATCTACTTCTTTCATTGCTTTGTCTACTGTTTTTATGTTGCAGATGTCTCCTTTTATAAATTTGTAATTAGGAGAACCTTCAACATCCTTTAAATTCTCTAATCTTCCGGCATATGTCAATGCATCATAGTTTATTATTTTATAGTCAGGATATTTTTTTAACATCATCCTTATAAAGTTAGAGCCGATAAAGCCGGCTCCGCCTGTAACTAAAATTGTTTTCATTTACTTTCTCCCGACTGATCCACGTATCTTCTCAAAGCCTCTTTCCAATCCAAAATCGTTATTCCTAATGCTGTACTTAACTTAGCATTACTCATCGCTGAAAAACCCGGGCGTTTTGCTTTTGTTTTAAACGTACTCATGGGTACAGGAATTATCAGATTGTTCATCTGTCGATACTGAATATAGTATTTCGCCAATTCGTATCGCGAAGCATATCCGCTATTGGTTAAATGATACAATCCACTTAACTCTTTTGATAGTGCTTTTAACGTAACATCAACAACTGTTTCGGTAAAAGTTGGAGCAGATACCTCATCCGCGGATATCTTCAAAACAGGGCTCTTTTTTGCCCATTGTCGTAATTTAAATAAAAAATTCTGTTGTCCTTTGCCTATTACCCAGCTTAAACGAAAGACTAAGGACCGGGCGTTGTTTCCTAAAACTGCCTGCTCGCCCTGCAATTTACTCTTACCGTACATGCTCAAAGGGTTTACCTCGTCTTCTTCTTTGTATAAATTATCTTTTTTCCCGTCAAATACGTAATCCGAACTAAAATGAACAAGAAAAATGTTATTCTTCCTGCAAAGCGCTGCCAGATTCTCTACCGCGCTGCTGTTCACCAGATAAGCCAACTCAGATTCTTCTTCCGCTTCATCGACTGCATTATACGCGGAACAGTTAATAATAATATCAGGCCTTATCCTGTCTATCATTTCTTCCATTTTGTCAAAATCAGTAATATCACATTCCTCTTCTATGGGCGCGGCAAAACGCAAATTACGTTCAGTGAGAATTTTCTGAAACTCCATTCCCAACTGCCCGCCTGAACCTGTGATCAGAAACTTTTTACTTCTCATGGTATATAAAATTATTGTCCGTATTTCTCAATATGGCTAATTGTGAATCTTTTTCAGAAAGAACGGGATCCCTTACCGGCCAGTCTATTTGCAATTCCGGATCACTCCAAACAATGCCTCTGTCATATCCCGGAGCATATTCATCCGTACAGTAATATATTATTTCAGCAGTATCGGATAACACACAAAACCCGTGAGCAAACCCTTCAGGGATGTAAAGCATTTTTCTGTTTTCTGAAGATAACACTTCACCTATCCATTTCCCATAAGAAGGTGAACCTTTTCGTATATCCACAGCAACATCGAATATCTTACCCGTGACAGCTCTTATCAGTTTTCCCTGCGCCTTAGGTATTAACTGATAATGCAACCCTCTTAAAACATCCTTCTTCGACTTTGAATAATTGACTTGGACAAGTTGTTTATCAATTCCGGATTTTGCGAAATCGGATAACTTGTAAATTTCAGAAAAAGCACCCCTTTCATCGCCAATAATTTTTGGCTCGATCAGAACAACATCCGGAATAGCCAGCTTTTTGGAGTTAAACGGCATTTTTAAACTTCCTCCAATATTTTCAGCAAATACTCACCGTAGCTGGTGTTAATACCATTTGCAAGTTCGGTTAATTGCTCTTTCGTAATATACCCCATTCTATATGCTATTTCCTCAACGCAGCCTATCTTTAAACCCTGCCGTTCTTCTATGGTTTTGATAAACATGGAAGCGTCTATTAATGAATCGTAGGTTCCTGTGTCAAGCCAGGCGTATCCGCGGCCCAACAAATTGACTTTTAACTGTTTTCGTTCTAAATAAACCTTGTTCACATCGGTGATCTCTAATTCACCGCGGCCGGAAGGCTTAATGCTCTTTGCTATACGAACCACATTACTGTCGTAAAAATAAAGCCCGGTAACAGCAAAATTCGATTTTGGCGCGGTCGGCTTCTCTTCAATTGATATAACGCTGTGATTCTTGTCAAACTCAACAACCCCATATCTTTGCGGGTCTTTGACATAATAGCCGAATACTGTCGCTCCTTCTTTCCGTTCGACTGCTTGTCTCAGCTCATCAAAAAGCCCATGACCGAAGAAAATATTATCACCTAAGACCAAACACACTTTGTCATTACCAATGAACTCTTCACCAATAATAAAAGCCTCAGCTATTCCTCTCGGTTCTTCCTGCTCTTTATATTCGATAGTAACTCCCAAATCATCTCCATTTCCCAACAAATTTTTGAATTGAGGCAGTACCTGGGGTGTAGAGATAATAAGGATATCTCTGATCCCTGCCAGCATCAGGACAGAGAGCGGATAATAAACCATAGGTTTGTCATAAACAGGAAGCAGCTGTTTGCATACCCCTTTTGTAATAGGGTATAAACGTGTTGCTTTTCCGCCTGCTAAGATTATTCCTTTCATAATATTACAGCTCCCATTTTCACGCACACTATGTTCACTCCCGGTGTGTGATTAATCACACACCGGGAGTGTAGCTGTTTCAAATTCTTTCATATATCGTTTTTTTAATCCCTTCCTCCAGACTCACCTTTGGCTGCCACTTCAGGATATTCTTTGCTTGCGTAATATCCGCCCAGGTCGCTTTCATATCCGTTTTATGAAACGGTAACCGCTTTATTTTCGCTTTCTTCCCCAGATACTGTTCAATAAGTTTAATAACATGATTCAATTTATAAGGCTTATTCCCCCCGAGGTTAATAACCTTAAACCCTACTCTTTTAAGCGCTTTTACTGTTCCTTCCGCTATGTCGTCTATGTAGGTAAAATCGCGGCTCTGGCTGCCGTCTCCGTAGAGTTCAAGCGGGTGTCCCTCAT
>CAZLCT010000057.1:0-16557 GCA_964558015.1 uncultured bacterium
GGTTTTTCTGCATCCCTTTCCATGGCAGCTTCGGAATATCTTTCCACCAAGACAGAAGAGGGTGAGAGAAACCCGGTTAAGGCTTCACTTTATACCGGCGTGGCATACGCTGCAACAGTTTTTGTGCTTGTCCTTCCGTTTTTTGTTTGCACTAACTACTTTTTAGCACTGATTCTTACAATCACGTCTGCTGTCATTTTGATTTTCACTTTTACTTTTTATTCCTCTGTAGTAAAGGAAATCCCGTTTAAGGGGCGTTTTATAGAGATGTTTATTATCAGCATGGGTGTTGCAACCTTAAGTTTTTTCATCGGACTGATAGTTAGAGAAATCCTGCATGTCGATGTGTAAAAGATAAAAATGTAATGACAAGTATGAATTAATTAAACAAGAATGTCTTTCGCAGATAAGGATGAAAAATGTTTCAGAATTTAATAGAGTTTTTACAGGCACGTAAGGGGCTCGTAGTATTATCAAGTTTTGTCCTGGTAATTTTTGTTGGAGTAGTCGACTTTTTTACAGGATATGAACTTGGTTTTTCAATATTCTATTTATTGCCCGTATTTATTATTACATGGGGTATCGGTGCATTTGGCGGTATAATAATATCTTTCCTTAGCGCTCTTTCATGGACGATTGCCCATACTTTTTCCGGCCTCACCTATTCCAGCCCGTTTATACCTTACTGGAATATTGCAATACGTATGGCATATTTTTTTATTGTGGTTATAACTATTACTCAATTGAAAAAAGCTTTGTATAGAGAACGGGAACTTGCCAGAAAAGATTCCCTTACAGGAGTTGCAAATACAAAATATTTCCGTGAGCGTTCTGAGGTGGAAATACAGAGATGCCGGCGGCACAAAAGGCCTGTCACCTTAGCTTATATTGATTGTGATAATTTTAAAAGCATTAACGACTCTATGGGGCATAAGCAGGGAGATGTATTGCTTCGGCTTGTTGCAGGGGCTATAGAAAAAAATATCAGATCAACAGACTTGGTCGGACGACTTGGCGGGGACGAATTCATTATTATATTGCCTGAGAGCAGAATCGAGTCCTCTAAAGAAGTCATATCAAGAATACAGAGCCTTTTAGTTGATACCGCCACTCAGAATAATTTTCAAATTACATTTAGTATCGGTGTAGCAACGTTTGAATCTATGCTTGACTCTTTAGATTCAATGATACAACGTGCCGATGAGCTCATGTATGAGGCAAAAAGACAAGGGAAGAATAACATACAATATAAACTGTTCAAAGATATAAGTTAATGCGGATATAACGCATATTAAAGGTTAATTGTTCTGCTGTTAAGAAGCAGAGGAAGTATAGTGAAGTGAGAAAAAAGAAGGCAATTAAAATTATGTTGATTTTTTAAGTAGCATAAGGAGGTTATGGTGAAACTGCAATTATTTAAAAAAGTAGCAAAGACTGTTGGGTTGCCGCCGGGTTCTATTATCCCAAGCGAGGAAGCAAGAGAAGGTAAGATTAAGATTAGCATTATTGATTATGATGAGAAAAACTTTCAGGAGAAAGAAGTTCAAAATGTCGAAGAATGCTTTCCTTTCAAAGACAGGCCAACAGTGACATGGATTAATGTAGACGGTGTTTATGACGCTAACATTATTGATAAGATCGGCACCCGCTACGGCATTCATCCCCTTACTTTGGAAGATATAGTGGCTATAGTCCAGAGACCAAAAATGGAAGAATATGACAATTATTTGTTTGTTGTTTTAAAGATGATTACCTATAATGATAAGGAAAAAGCGATAGAGACCGAGCAGGTGAGCGTTTTATTAGGAGAGAATTTTGTAATATCATTTCAAGAGCGTGAGGGGGATGTGTTTAATTTTATTCGTGACCGGATTAGAAATTCTAAAGGACGCATACGCAAGATGAAAGCCGACTTTCTGGCGTATAGTTTAATCGATGCTATTGTGGACCATTATTTTCTTGTGCTTGAGAAAATAGGCGAACAGGTTGAGCGGCTAGAGGAAGATTTGATTTCTGAGCCAAAACAGGAGACACAGCATGCTATACATAATCTTAAACGTGAGACACTATTCCTTAGAAAATCAGTTTGGCCGTTAAGAGAAGTTATAAACAACTTACTTCGCGGAGAGTCTTCATTAATACACAAATCCACCGGAATTTATCTTCGGGATTTGTATGATCATACGATTCAGATAATAGATACTATTGAGACTCTCCGTGATATGGCTTCCGGAATGCTCGACCTTTATCTTTCGACTTTGAGCAATAAAATGAACGAAGTCATGAAGGTTTTGACAATAATCGCAACGATATTTATTCCTATAACCTTTATTGCCGGTATTTATGGAATGAATTTTGAAAACATGCCCGAGCTTAAATTGTCATGGGGATATATGGGCGTGTGGGTAATTTTTATCATTATTGTAATTTTCATGCTGGGCTATTTTAAGCGTAAAAAATGGCTGTAGGATTTAAGAGAATCCTTATGGATTGGAAGATAGTGGTTGTATTAATTTCGAGACGTGCTTAATCCTTAATATAGTATTTGAGGAGGTTTTTATATGAAAAAAATGATTCAGGAATTCAAAGAATTTGCTGTTCGGGGTAATGTTGTTGATATGGCAGTGGGTATTATTATCGGTGCCGCGTTTGGTAGGATTGTATCTTCGCTGGTAGAGGATATTGTAATGCCGCCTATCGGATTATTTACCGGAAAAATCAATTTTTCTAATCTTTATATTAATTTATCCGGAGGAGAGTACCATTCGTTTGCTGAAGCAAAGGCTGCCGGTGCTGTAACGATAAATTATGGAGTGTTTTTAAATAATATAATTTCGTTCCTCATAGTTGCGATGTGTGTTTTTATTTTGATAAAGCAGATTAATAAATTAAAAAGGAAGGAAGATGTCGAGTCAATTGCTCCTACGCAGAAGTCGTGTCCTTATTGCTTCACGAGTATATCAATTAACGCAACCAGATGTCCGGCATGTACATCGCAATTGACTAATTCTAAGGCGCTGCAGTAAAGAGACATAAAAGGATAAGCTTATTATGTTTATTTTTAAAACTAAAGACAATATTACCGATCAAGATTTACATAAGGGGCTCAAGGCTCTGGTATATGATGGCATCATGAGCCATCTTATGGGTGTCTTAACCGGCGGTGTGTTTTTGGTAGCCATTGCATTGAAATTCGGAGCGTCAAACTTTCAGGTTGGTCTCCTTGCAGCTATCCCGCCGCTTATGCAGCTTATTCAGATTCCTGCTATCTATATAATAGAAAAAATCGGGAGCAGAAAAACAGTGACATTTTATGCAGCATTTATTAGCAGGTTTGGGTGGTTGTTGATTGCGTTAAGCCCTCTTCTTTTCCCGCCCACGGTTGGATTATTAATCCTTATTATTGCTGTATTGTTCCAGGCCGGATTAGGAGGTATCGGCGGATGCGCATGGAGTTCGTGGATGCGGGACTTAGTCCCTGAAAATCAAATGGGAGAATTTTTTTCTAAACGGCTGCGCATTGCCACTATGCTGGGTATTTTTGTGAGCCTTCTTGCAAGTATATTTGTCGATTGGTGGAAGAAAATATATCCTGATGTTGAGATTTACGGATACGCCATACTGTTCGGATGCGGTTTTATTATGGGAATGATCGGCGTGTATTATTTAGCTAAGATACCTGAGACACCGATGATAAAACAAAAGGTTAATTTTCTAAAATTACTGGCCAGGCCTTTTAAGGACCTTAATTTCAGACGGCTCCTTTTCTTTTTAGGCACATGGGGTTTTGCGGTAAACCTTGCTGCCCCTTTTTTTACTGTATATATGCTTACAAGATTAGAGCTGGGCATGTCCATGGTTGTAACGTTAAGTATTATCAGCCAGACTTTTAATTTCCTTTTTTTAACAATCTGGGGGAAATGGACAGACCGTTTCAGCAATAAATCCGTGCTGGCAGTGAGCGGCCCTATGTTTATTCTGAGTTTTCTTATGTGGACGTTTACTACCATGCCTGAGAAACATATATTTACATTTCCGCTTTTGGTTTTTATTCATATAATAATGGGAATAGCTATGGCAGGAGTGACTATTGCATCCGGTAATATTGGGCTGAAACTTGCGCCTAAAGGGCATGCAACCGCATACCTGGCAACAAATACATTAATTAATTCTCTGGCCGCGGGCGTAGCGCCTATACTAGGAGGAAAATTTGCAGACCTTTTTGCCCAGAGCAATTTATCCCTTGTCCTAAAATGGTCTAGCCCTGGAAAAGAATTGGCATTCCAGGCCGTCAATTTCCAGCACTGGGATTTCTTTTTTGCCTTTGCTTTTTTAGTTGGATTATTTGCGTTGCATAGGCTGTCATTTGTAGCAGAAGAAGGGGAGGTAGATGACGAGGTTGTATTCGGTGAATTTATGGGAGTGATTAAAAGGCCGCTGAGGAGCTTATCTTCGGGGGCCGGGCTTTTACAAACAATTTCTTATCCCTTTTCTTTTTTAATAAAGAGATTTAAGTAGCTTCTATGTGTTTAAGCAGGAGAAGATAAAATTTAATAGTATTTATTTAGTTGCGATGAGGAATTTATGCTGAGGAAAAATAGACGGATTTTTTGGAGTATGATTATTAGTTTAGGATGTATGGTAGTTTTCTTGATTGGGCAGGGTGCTGGAGTGAAAAAAGTGAGTGCTGAGGAGATGGCGCCCGTCAAGAAATTACCTTCGGGGAGTATAACTATTGACGGCTCGCCTCATGACTGGGATAGTGCAGGAATCGGGCCCTTGGCGGAACTAGAATGGCTTACGTCGTTTTCGAAACCTGCATTTAAAGAGCGTATGCGCATACGTTCTGTCTCAGTTGCATATGATGAGAATAATCTTTTTCTTTTATTCAATATAAACCCCGGCATTAGGGAAGATTTTGAAACCACGGGGCGCACGGGAAGTTTAGCCTATATTTATTTAGACAGTGACGGCAGTGATTCTAGCGGATGGAGGCGTAATGCGGACGATACTTATGCTGGTTGGGATTATAGAATTTATATTCCTACCGGTTTTGGAGGCGGGACTACAATTGGTCCTGTTACTCCGTTAGTTGAATATAAACTTGAGAGAATTAAAGAAACCGTCATAGAAAAAGTGAAATACGGATATAAATATAATTCCGAATATGAAGATGTTCCCAACGGAGCAAAAAGCAGTCTTACGCATAAAGACTGTATTGCGTTTCATGGTGACTACCTGGAGATATGTATTCCTTTGGTATTCCTTTCAATAAAGACACCAACCCCCATGAAAATAGTAATACAAGACCTTTCTGCATTCCCTCAAGCTGAGACCAGGGAGAGCTTGTTATTGCAATAATTTAAGTTATTTATTATTAGTTACTTATAACTCAAAGAAGAAGGGATAATGATGACTATTCAAGTTCTATATTTAATCGTAGCTATGGAAATAATAGGAAAGTATTTTTCTTTTGACAAATGATATTAAAATGGTATCATTTAATAATAAAATAAAAGGATTAATTAATAAAAGGGAGGATTAATTATGCAGAAGTATATATGTAAAGTTTGCGGTTATATTTATGATCCGTCTGAGAATAACAATGTCGCATTTGCAGATTTAGAAGATGATTGGGTTTGTCCTGAATGCGGAGTCGGAAAAGATCAGTTTGAGCCGGTTGAAGAATAAATTTATATACTTTTTTATAAAATAGAACAGGGTTTATCAAGAAGGGGTAAATTATGAAATTAAAAAGGGAGATCGTCCGCTTATTTGAGAAGCAGGGATTCGTAATTGTGTCTACGATTGATGATAAAGGAAGGATACACTGTTCTGCTAAAGGTATAGTAGGGATAGATGAGGGGGGTAAAGTTTTTGTAATAGATCTTTATAAATACAGAACTTATAAAAATTTAAAAAAGAATTCAACTGTTAGTATAACTGCCGTTGATGAAAATAATTTTGCAGGGTTTACACTGCAGGGTGATGCAAAAATTGTTCCCCGCGAAGAAATCGAGGAACATATTGTACAGGAATGGGAGAAGCGTATAGTAAGAAGGATTTCGACGCGGATAATTAAAAGCGTTCAGTCTGATGCTAAAACCCGCTCGCATTTTGAGGCAGAATTACCAACTCATCCCAAGTATCTTATTGAGATTGATGTTAAAAACATTATTGATTTATCGCCTCCTAATTTAAGCGGCAGGAAGAGCTGAAGATTTTATTTGATGGAGTACCAGAGGATAATAATGAATAAGATAAAGTGTAAATTAATTGATGTAATAGGAAGGACGCGCGAAATTAAAAGTTTTAGGTTGGTGCCTGAGGAGAAAATTCAATTTTCACCGGGGCAGTTTTTGCAGGTAATTTTTGATGAAGAAAATACTGCAAACCGTGATCTTAATAAATATCTTTCTTTCTCATGTGCTCCCGAGAAAGATTACTTTGAGGTAACAAAAAAAATGTCAGGCAGTGAATTTTCACAGCGCTTGGCAGAATTAAAACCAGGAGATACTGTTCTAGTCAAAGCTCCTATGGGTAACTGTGTTTTTCTGGACGAATACGAGAAAATAGGTTTTTTAATAGGAGGCATTGGCATAACTCCGGTTATATCAATTGTAGAATATATTGTGAGAAAAAAGTTAAAAACCGATGTATGTATTTTATATTCTAACAGGCGGGATGATGAAATCGCTTTTAAGGAAGAGTTATGTGGCTGGGAGGATGATTCCTCTAATATTCACGTTGTATTTCCAATAACTGACTGCGACCCTGTTGATAAACGTTGCATAAAGGGCGGAATAGATAAACAGTTTATTAAGAATAACATGAGTGATTATGCCCAGAGAGTTATATTCGTTTTTGGACCACCGGCAATGGTAAATTCTATGAAAAATATTTGCTTAGAGATGTCGTGCAAAAGTGAAATGCTCAAGATGGAAAATTTTTATGGTTATTAAAACATAAATTAAAACAAGGAGAGATTTTTTATGGAAATAAAATTATTAGATGACGGCACTATGGAATTAGGTAATTTTAGCGCTCTGCAGGCTTATAAGGTTGCTAGGAAGTTAGAGAAAGACGGAATCGACTTTTATGAAAAGGCCAAGGCTAATGTTAATGATAAAAAAATATCGAACGCACTTCAGTTTTTAATTGACAGTGAGAAGAAGCATCTTGCTTTTTTTGAAGAAAGAATTGAGGAGGAGCAGAAAAGAGTAGAAGACGGCTTTGAGGCGGATGATGTTGCAGATTTTTTAGATAGCAACATTTTCCCGGACAGCAGATTATGGAATGATCTTTTTAAAGACACATTGCAGGTTTCACGCGTATTGACCTTTGGAGCTAAGATAGAAAAAAGTTCTATCACTTTTTATCAGGCTATGTTAAATCATGTGAGCGATAAGGAAGCGCACAAAGCGCTTTCAGATATTATTAGCGAAGAAGAGGATCACTACAATTCCCTGCAGCAGTTTATTGTGTGATTTTAGGAAAACAAATTATATTTTGGGTATCAAGGGATAGGAACAAAAAAATTATATAAAAAGGTGGTTGGTTAGTTAGATGAAATCTACTGAATTAAAAAAGGGAATATATTGGGTTGGCGGTATAGACTGGAATTTGAGAAATTTCCACGGGTATCTTACTCAAAGAGGCTCTACATATAATGCGTATCTGATTGTTGATGAAAAAATAGTTCTTGTGGATACGGTTAAACATTATCTTTTTGATGAAATGCTTACCAGAATTAAGGATATAATAGATCCCTCTAAAATAGATTATATAATTTCTAATCATGTCGAGATGGATCATTCAGGTAGTCTTCCTATGATGATGAAACTTTGCAGCAAGGCAACAATTATAACCTCCCCTAATGGTGAGAAAGGGCTTAATAAACATTACGGTCAAAATTGGAATTATAAAGTTGTAAATACAGGTGATTCTATAAATATCGGGAGAAGGAATATACAGTTTGTGCTTATGCCCATGGTTCATTGGCCGGATTCTATGGCAACTTTTATACCTGAAGAAAAATTATTGCTTCCTAATGATGCCTTTGGACAGCATATCGCTTCTAGTGAACGTTTTGACGATGAGCTCGGTTGGGACATTGTCTATGAGGAGGCTGAAAAATATTATGCCAATATAGTACTTCCCTTCGGGGAACAGGTGAAGAAAGCTTTGGATGTAATTTCAGGCCTTGATATTGATATGATAGCTCCCAGTCACGGTCTCATTTGGCGTAAACATTTGGGGGAGATAATCGAGTCTTATAAAAAGTGGGCGAATAATTTTACCGAAGAAAGAGCTATTATTGCTTATGATACAATGTGGGGCTCTACGGAAAAGATTGCGTTGGCGGTCCAGCATGCTTTTGTGGAAAAAGGGGTTTCTGCTCTTGTTATGAATCTTAGGGAAAATCATATTTCGGATGTTATGAGATATATTTTAACTGCTAAGTATATTTGTATAGGCTCGCCGACTTTAAATAAAGGAATGCTTCCTACAGTAGCGGCTCTTATGTGTTATATGAGGGGGCTTGCCCCGAAGAAAAGAGTGAGTCTTGCCTTTGGTTCATACGGATGGGCAGGCGGGAGTGTAGGGGAGGTAGAGAATATATTTAAAGAGTGTGGATTTGAGATAATAGAGAAGATCCGGGTTCAGTATATACCGGATGATGATAAAATTAACGAAATTAAGAAAAAGCTTGATGTGGCAATAAATAAAAAGGGTTAAATAGAAAAAAATAATAATTTAAACAGAGAAAACATTTAAGGAGGTTTTTGAAATGGGAAAGTTAAAGGGGACAAAAACTGAAAAAAATCTTTTGGCTTCTTTTGCAGGAGAATCACAGGCAAGAAATCGTTATACGTATTTTGCTTCTGTAGCTAAAAAAGCTGGGTATGAGCAGATAGCCGCTATATTTTTAGAGACAGCAGATAATGAAAAAGAACACGCCAAAAGGTTTTTTAAACTTCTCGAAGGCGGGGAAGTTGAGATTACGCCAAGTTATCCGGCCGGAGTTATAGGAAATACTGCGGAGAACTTAGCTGCAGCCGCTGAAGGTGAAAATCTCGAGTGGACAAAACTTTACAAAGAGGCTGCCAAGATTGCAAGAGAAGAGGGTTTCGAGAAGATAGCCGTGCAGTTTGAAGAAATTGCAGAAGTAGAAGAGGAGCATGAGAAAAGATACCGAAAGCTATTAAAAAATGTTAAAGAGGGCAAGGTATTTAAAAAAGAGAAAACGGTTAAATGGAAATGCCGCAATTGCGGTTATGTGCATGAAGGATCTGAAGCACCTGATGTATGTCCGGCTTGTGCACATCCACAGAGTTATTATGAGTTATGGTGTGAGAGTTATTAGTTAGTGAAGCCCAGCCCTTTCTGACTCCTAAGGGGAAAGAAAGAGCGGGACGAAGTCCCTGAAGTCTGTAAATGCTCAATAATTAGGTAACTCTTTTGAGTTGTTTTATAGATAGTCATTGCGAGCCCCAAAGGGGCGAAGCAATCTCTGAGTAACCTTAGATTGCTTCGTCCCCCCTTTCGGGGGTCCTCGCAATGACACTTATGCTTCGTTTTGCTCTATGAAATAAAAGGAACTGAGTTTAAGTATCCGCCGTCGCCTATATTGGGTATCACACAGTAGAAGGCTTTGGCGAGATAACATCCCGCCTTTTCTTGAGCATTAAGCTTCAGAAAGGGCGGGATTAAATTCGCCCAAATAATTTATGTCGTGCAGAAGCACTCCATAAATTATGGGCTCATTTAAGGAGGTTAATTATGAAAGGTTTTGTATGTAAGATGTGCGGGTTTATATCAATTAACGGAAGTGCACCTGATAAATGTCCGGTATGCGGTGCGCCCAGGAAATCTTTTGAAGAAAAGGAAGATGCGATAAAGACACCCAAGGACGTGAATAACTTAACGGAATTAGAGAAGAAGCACATACCGGTTATTGCTATTGCTAAGGAGTGCGGCTTGATACCGGAAGGCTGCCAGGATGTGCATGTAAAGATGGGCGAGATACAGCATCCCATGGTGCCTGAGCATTCTATTCAACATATTGACTTTTATCTTGACGGCGAGTTTATATCAAGGGTTATTTTAACCCCTGATGCACTTAATCCGGCAGCGGCTCTTCATCTCAAAGCCAAGAGTGGCAAGCTTACAGTTGTTGAGTTTTGTAATTTACACGGGGCGTGGATCAGCGAGACAGAATTATAGAATGGTAAAGGGGTGATTTTTTTTGACCCCTTTTATTTTAAGTTAAAACCTTGGTGAGCTCAGGTTATGTTGTTAGAAATACATACACATACGATGAAGCACTCTGCTTGCAGCAAAATGGAAGCTGTCTCTTTAATTAATCAGATATTGAAGAAGAGACTTCAAGGAGTAATTATCACAGAGCATAATTACCTTTGGAGCCCTGAAGAAATTGAAGAATTAAGGAATGAAGCCGAGGTTGATAAAAATTTTTTGATATTAGCAGGGCAAGAGGCAGAAATTGATTCTAAACATATTTTGGTATTCGGAGCCGACAGAACTCTTGAGCGAGGGGTGAGTTTAAGCGATATTCGCCGAGAATTTCCAAAGGCTGTTTTAATATGGGCGCATCCTTTTAGGAACGGCAGAGTGCCTGATGAAAAGGAACTTCTTAATCCTTTTTTGGACGCTATTGAGATATTCAACGGAAATCATACTACAAAAGAGAATTACCTTGGCTTAAGTATGTGGCACAAATATAAATTCAATGCCGTAGCAGGAAGTGATGCGCATGATAATACTTCTTTGGGGCTATTCCCTACGCAATTCGATCATCCGGTTTGTAATATTGAAGAAGCCAGCGAAGAAATAAGAAAAGGAAGGTGCCGGCCTTTTTTAAAAGAGATACCTAAGGCTGGAAGTAATATAGTGGTAACCGAAGTAACCATTGGGACAAAGGGGGAGGATGAGAAAAGAAATCGTATTGTTGTTAAGGCAGTTAATAATAAAAAGGCTTGGAACAAGGTAAAGAAGACGCAGGAGATAATTAGTTCTTTATATGAAGGGGGCTTTAGTGAAGGCATTTTTCGTGTCCCTAAAGTGATAGATGTTAATGATAAAGACAGGGTTGTCATAGAGGAGGGGCAGAGAGGCAAGAGCCTATATGAATTGTTAGTTAATGTCAATCAAGCAGCCGGAGTACAATATTTCAAATTGGCTGCCGGATGGCTTGCAAAATTGCATAATACACAATTGAGAATATCAAAAAGGGAAGAAACAATTCAGAAAGAAAAAAGAAGATTCGAATCTTACAGGAAATCGTTCATTGAGACAAATAATTCCCGGGCCAAAGCTGCTGGGGAGCTGATAGATTTTGTAAGAGAAGCAGAAGAAGAGATCTTTGAGGAGAATGGCAGTAATTTCATTCAAAACCATGGAGATTATCATCCAAAGAATATTATTGTGGGGCAAGATAGGATGCAAGATATCAGCACGCTTTTTATCTCGGTAATAGATTTTGCCGCCTCCATGGTTTTCCCTCCCGCTTTTGATGTTGCTTATTTTTTAGCACAGTTTCAAAATCAGTTTTTTCATTTGCCCGAGGTCAGAAAAAAATATAAAGAAAAAATCTTTTTAGATGCATATCGTAAAGATATAAAAAATATCAGTGATAATTTTGAGGATGAAATAATTCTTTTTAAGATAAGAGCAAATCTTAGCATCGCTTCATACCTTATAAGAGTGGGAAAAGGAGAAAGCGATGAAATAGGAGGCATTATTTCTTCTTCTCAAAAATTAAAATCAAAATACAAAAGGAGGCGCTAGATTATGGTAAATATACTTAGAGGGAGCGATATAGTAGAGTTGGGCATACAAATCGAGATAAACGGAAGAGATTTTTACAATGAAGCAGGCAGGAAAATAAAGGATAAAAGATCAAAAGAAATTTTTAAATACCTGGCAGATGAAGAAGAAAAACATATTGCTACGTTCATGAATATATTGTACAGGATAAAAACATATGAACCGCTTGAGTCATTTCCTGATGATTATTTTGCTTATATGAATGCTTTAGCAAGCGAATATGTATTTACCCAGAAAAATAAAGGAGGCGAGATAGCAAAAAATATTACGAGCGATAAAGAGGCAGTAGAGTTAGGCGTAGGATTTGAGAAGGAATCAGTCTCTTTTTATGAAGGGATGCTGAAGGCAGTCTCAGATGAAGATAAAAAGCTTGTTAATGAATTAATTGAACAGGAGAAAGATCATCTAAATAAACTTTTAGAATTAAAGAAGAATATCTAGAAATAAAAGGAGGATGTGAAATGAATAAAAAAGTAACTGTTTATAGTACTTCAACGTGTCCATATTGTAATAAGGCGAAACAATTCCTGAAAGACAACGGCGTTGAATTTGAAAGTATAGATGTGAGCGTAAATCAAGAAAAAGCACAGGAGATGGTTGATAAATCGGGTCAAATGGGTGTGCCTGTTCTTGATATTGATAATGAAATTGTCGTGGGTTTTGACAAAGGCAGAATAAAAACCGCCCTGGGGTTATAAAACATTATTATGTCAGATATATACGACCTAATTATTATCGGAGCCGGGCCGGCAGGCATAACTGCCGGTGTGTATGCCGCTCGCAAGAAAATGAATCTGCTTATAATTACTAAAGATATCGGAGGACAGGCAGCATGGAGCGGTGATGTTGAAAATTATACTGGATATCAGTTTATTACGGGACCTGAGCTGGCAGAGAAGTTTGAAGAACACATGCGAAAGTACGGAATAAAGGTGAGAGATAATGAGGAGGCCAAAGATATCAGAAGGGAAGGAAATTTAGTAATAGTTAAAACCGATCTTGATACTTACCGGGCGAGGGCTGTAATAGTTGCTTCGGGTAAAAGGTCAAGGGAGTTGGGTGTTGAGGGAGAGAAGGAATTTAAAAATAAAGGAGTTACATTTTGTGCTACATGCGACGGGCCTTTATTCTCAGGCAAGGAAGTCGCTGTGATAGGAGGCGGTAATTCTGCATTAGATGCCGCCCTTCAGATGATGGAAATTTCACCCAAGGTTTACATTATTAATATAACTTCTGAGCTTACGGGGGACCCGATAATGATAGAAAAAATAAAAGGCTCTCCGCGGGTAGAAATTTGGAACAATTCCAGAGTAAAAAGTATTTATGGCGATAGTTTCGTTAAGGGCATGAAAATTGAAAAGGAAGGTAAAGAATACGATTTGAAGGTTAAAGGTATCTTTGTGGAAATAGGGTTAATCCCTAATTCTGAATTTGCTTCATCCTTAGAGCGCAATAAGGGGGGAGAGATAGTTGTTGATTGTTATAACCATACGAATGTAGAAGGAATTTTTTCAGCAGGAGACGTCACCAATGTTCCTGAGAAGCAGATTATTATTGCCTGCGGTGAAGGGTCAAAGGCAAGCCTTGCCGCTTTTAAGTATTTATCAACGCATAGGTTTTAGAAAATGAATTTAATTTTAGGTGTTTTACGCGAATCATTTTTTTTGCTGAATAAGATGTCCGTCTATTTGATATTCGGATTTCTTTTTGCAGGAATTATCCATATTTTTTTAAAAGAAGGTATTATCGCGAAGCACTTAGGCAGTGGTGATTTGTCATCTGTCGTAAAGGCCTCTTTGTTCGGTATACCGCTTCCATTATGTTCCTGCGGAGTAGTGCCTGCGGCTTTATCTTTAAAGAAGGAAGGAGCCAGCAAGGGGGCGATTCTGTCATTTTTAATTTCTACACCCACAACCGGTATCGATTCCATTTTTGCAACTTATTCATTACTAGGGGGAGTTTTTGCCGCCTATAGGGTCATCGCCACTTTCATCTCCGGCGTATTTGCAGGTATTGTTGCAAACATATTTTTCCATGGAGAAAAAAACTTATCCGTGCCGGAAGATAAAACTAAATGTAAAGCATGCTTAAGTCATGAGCATTCAACGGAAAGCCATAATTTTTTCGGGAAGGTTTCAGGGGTACTTAAATATGCTTTTGTGGATTTATTGGAAGATAATGGATTATGGCTTCTTATAGGTATAGTGGCGGGAGGCTCTATATCATATTTTATCCCTGAAACTTTTATTGAGAAATACTTGGGTTCAGTATGGCAATCTATGCTCATAATGCTCGTTGTGGGAATACCCATGTATGTTTGCTCATCCGGCTCCCTGCCCATTGCTGCGGCTCTTATGTTAAAAGGAATGAACCCGGGAGCTGCATTTGTTTTTCTTTTTGTAGGACCTGCAACGAATTCGGCTTCTCTAGTTGTTATTATAAAAGAGTTAGGCATGAAGGCTGTTATTATTCTCTTAAGTTCCATTACCATATGCAGTGTTTGCCTGGGATGGGTTTTGAATTATATATGGCAGTTTTTAAATGTCGATATAGAGTCGCATTTAATGCATCATAGTGCTGTAATTCCATATTGGGTTGAACTGTCGGCAAGTATTGTTTTGTTAGTATGTATTTTTGTTAATATGTTTTTACGCAAAAGAAAGAAAGCATAAAAGATTTTAATTTAAGAAAGTGGGGTGTTTTAGTTATGTTTTGTTATCAATGCCAGGAGACTATTAAAAATTCTGGATGTACGGTAAAAGGTGTTTGTGGAAAAGATGAAAAAACATCTAATCTAATGGATTTATTGATTTATGCTTTACAGGGCATTTCACTTTATGCTGAAAAAGGAGAAGATGAGATTGATAGAAAATACGGAATTTTCACCATCCAGGCTCTTTTTTCTACTATAACCAATGCTAATTTTGATGAAGATAAGATAGTCGAACTTATAAAAAAGGGGCTGATTTTAAGAGATGATTTAAAAAGTATGATAACTCAAAGTCAGGACAATATGCATGATTCTGCATTGTGGGAAGGAAAAACCAAAGAGGATTTTTTATTAAAGGCAAAACATGTTAGCCCTCTTTCATTTAGTGATAATGAAGACATACGTTCATTGAAAGCTCTTATTCTTTACGGATTAAAAGGCATTGCAGCTTATGCTGACCATGCGTCAGTATTAGGTTTTTATGACGATGAAATAATCAAATTTATTTATAAAGGATTAGCAGCTTTAGCAAAAGATTTACCTGTTGATGCTCTGGTGAATATTGTGCTGGAGACAGGAGAAAATGCAGTTAAGACAATGGCTTTGCTGGATAAGGCTAACACGAGCACTTATGGCAACCCGGAGATAACAAAAGTCAACCTTGGCGTGAGAAGTAATCCCGGAATTCTTATATCAGGTCATGATTTGAAAGATATGGAAGAACTCCTCAAGCAGACAGAAGGCCAGGGAGTTGATGTTTATACTCACGGTGAGATGCTTCCTGCAAACTATTATCCTGCTTTTAAAAAGTATAAACATTTTGTTGGAAATTACGGCAATTCCTGGTGGAAGCAAAAAGAAGAATTTGAATCTTTTAATGGACCGATTCTAATGACAACAAATTGCATTATACCTGTTAAAGATTCTTATAAAGAAAGGATCTTTACTACCGGTACAGCCGGTTATCCTGGAGTGAAGCATATACCTGACAGGAAAGACCGAAGGCCTAAGGATTTCTCAGAAGTTATTAGATTGGCAAAAACATGTAAACCCCCGCAGGAAATTGAGAAGGGTGAGATTGTCGGCGGGTTTGCTCACAGCCAGGTACTTGCTTTGGCAGAAAAAGTTGTGAAGGCTGTTAAATCAGGTAAAATTAAACGGTTTATTGTTATGGCGGGATGTGACGGCCGGCAGAGTGCGAGAAATTATTTTACTGATGTTGCCGAGAATCTGCCTAAGGATACAGTGATATTAACGGCAGGTTGCGCTAAGTATCGTTACAACAAGTTAAAGCTTGGTGATATAGACGGTATTCCCAGAGTTCTAGATGCGGGACAGTGTAATGATTCTTATTCATTGGCAGTTATTGCTTTGAAATTAAAAGAAGTTTTTGGCTTAAAAGATATAAATGAATTACCGATTTCTTTTGATATTGCCTGGTATGAGCAGAAAGCTGTTGCTGTTCTTCTGGCCCTTCTTTTCCTGGGAGTAAAAGGAATTCGTTTAGGGCCTACACTGCCAGCATTTTTGTCTGTTAATGTTGCAAAGGTTTTGGTTGATAAGTTTGATATAAAACCTATCGGAGAGGTTAAGTCTGATATTGAAGCCATGATGCGGGGAAATTGAACAATGCATGACCGGTTGCACCACCTGCGAGGTGGTGCAACCGGTTATGTTAAAGGAGTTAAGGAATGAGAGGAAGAAAAATAATGAAGATATTATTAGCCGTTATTATAGGTGCCCTTGTAGGAGGAGCCCTAGGATATTTCGGTAAATGTGCGAGCGGAGCCTGCCCCCTGACAAGCACCCCGGTAAGAGGGGCTATTTACGGGGCCTTTTTAGGATTGCTTTTGGGATTAATGCAAAACATCAGATGAAGAGAAATTTAATAATCCTCCAGCCGTCCGAAGGAGGGGGAGTGTTCATGACTATATGGGTTTATCAAAGGAGATGATACGATAAATTGACGGTTGGTGTAAACTCCAGATAATGAGAGC
>CAZLCT010000058.1:0-15982 GCA_964558015.1 uncultured bacterium
TACCTCAAAAAACAGTATTATTCTAACTCCTGCTCAATCGGCTAAATAATTACCCTACAACACCGTGAAAACGAATCACAAAGCGGAGGATATCTTTTACACGGTCGGATAATATGTATCCAGCCTTTTCTACCGGAGTAAAAATCTTTTCATCAACTATTAACTCCCCGTTTTCATAATGATGGGGAATATCAATAATTTTACCTACATCATGAACAGCAGGCATCAGTTCTAAAATTAAATCATTTTCACCTCCATGTTTCTCATCATCATTAAGTTGTTTAATTATTTCCCTAAATCTTTTAATCTCAGCAACATACAATCTTGATTCTTCTGATTTAAAATCAGAACCAGTCTGTTCTACCAAATATTTATTATCTCCTTCACGCAATGCTTTTAATGACTTAATCACACCGCCTATATGTTTTCTATCAACCTCTTCCATGTCTGTGTTGACAGGAAGATCCATGATGAACTCTTGTAAAGGAACCTCATTTTTTTCTCTAATTTTATTATTTATTTGTATTTCATAAATTTCTCTAATTGTATCAATTACTATTTGAATTTCTTTTCGCCTTTCAGGACTTTGCTCTAGGAGCTCATTAAGTTTTTTTTCTAATCTTTCAAAAATATTTTCTATATCATCATTATTAATATTTTGATAATGCGTAATTAAAATATCTATTTTTTCTTTTACAAATCCAAACTTATCTTTTGATAAATAATCCTTTTTACTGTCAAAATAATCACAAAGCGCCATGGTAGATGAAAAAGGTGTGTAAGCGGTAAGGTTATTAAGGTAAAGCTCACGTGAATTAAGTGGTATTGTAAATTGTAGGATTACTGAAAAGTACGAAACATTTTTCTTCTTTAACTCTTTCTTAAGATACTGAGTATGAAAGCCGCCGGTGATGAGGATGGTTTTTTTGTGGTTATTGTTCGTTCGGTAAGCTACAAAATGTTCGATAATAGCCTCATCGCGGGCAGCAACCAAATTGTAGAAGCGGGCAATTGGAGAAATATCCAATTGAGACCATAGACTACAGACTACAGACCACAGACTTTTGTCTTCTTTATTTAAAAATAATCTTTGGTCTTTAGTCTTCGGTCTTCGGTCTTTGGTCTTTGACAGCTCATCCCATTCAGTGCGGGTCAACTCCATCCCCGCTCCTTTTTCGACTAAAGTGAGCATGCGTGAGTAAAAATCAATTCTCCTCTCGCGATCGTTGCAAAAGAGCATGGATTTGAGGTGGGTGGTGAATGCGTGGATGTCGGAGATAAAATCTTGAGGGTTAATACAGTTCATAACACCCCCCACCTTTTTGTCACCCCCCTTATTAGGGGGGACTTCGCGACTATCCTCCCTATAAAGGGAGGTGCCGCTTGCGGCGGTGGGTGTTTCGATCAGTGTTCGCAATTTTCCAATTTCTGGATAATCATCCACATTTAAATCATATTTTTCAATATAGGAAAATAGATGGGAGAGGAGGGATACATACGTTACACCCTCCGCCCTGCGGGCACCCCCCTTATTAGGGGGGAATGTCAGTCCCCGTACTTCCCCCCTCTCAAGGGGGGTAACAAAATTATGGGGGGTGTCAAGGTCTTCGGTCTGACTTATCAAATCATCCAGCTCTTTAAGCTTTCGCGAATAGACTAAACTTTTAAGAACATTAATTTTTTCCTTTAATAATGCAACCGTTTGGAAAAAATCGTTACCCGCTACACCCCTCGGCCTATCGGCCACTCCCCTTATTAGGGGAGACTTTTTTACTTCCCCCCTATCAAGGGGGGTAACAAAATTATGGGGGGTGTTTCGATCAGCAATTAAAGCTACCAGTTCCAATGCTGCCTGGTAATTTTGCTTATACAACTCCTCATCTTCAACCCCATGCATCCACGTAAGTTCATTGTCCCGCATGATCGCATAATAATCCGCGCCGTTGATTTCACCCTTTTTCAAGGCTTCCTTAAAAACTTTTTCTTTTATTTCCTTATGTGGATATGCTGTAAATATTGAAGTATCGACTTGGCCAACAGCACCTTCCAGGTAAACAGCTTCAAAGCCGTATTTCTCTATAAGTATTTTGATTATTTCAGATTCTTTAAGCTGTGCATCGTAGTGACAGTGAGCGTCCTGGATAAGGACAACGATATCATCACCTTGTCCAATGAAAGTCTCATCAATCCTGCCCAGGGATGGGGGGATGGAAATGTCTGATAAATCAGGTATAGGGCATGTAGCAGAGGGCATGGCGTTGTTGGTATTTATACTAACTCCATACTCTTCTTTGTACAACCGTATCGTGGGCATTCCCCACCCTATATTAGTGGTAGTGAATGTAATAATAACAAAAATTGAGATTATTTTTAAAATTGTTGTTTTCATGATATATAGAAGCTGATTAACGCTAATCAAAACGCTGATTAACGCGGATAACTAATACCCTATTTGTTATATTTTCTGTTTATTTCTGGCTATATCATAAATTCTTCGTACGATCTCAAGTTTTTTGCTCCCAAAATTAACTAAAAAACCAAGTCTATATTGTGAACCGCGAAGGTAATACCAAAATTGCCGCTTATCTTCTTGCACTAATATTGGTTTAACTTTAATTTCAAGTATTATTTTATTTTCGACAACAAAATCAGGCACGTATACCCCGACTTTTTCATTTTTGTAAAATACATTTAAACGCTTTTGTCTCTCAAATGATAAACCTCGTTCTTTAAATTCCTTTGCCAATGATTTTTCAATAACTGATTCCTTAAATGCACTTCCAAATGCATTCCATACGTCAAAACATGCACCTCTTATTTGATAGGACTCTTTTTCGTATAATAACTTTTCCATAACTTATCGCTCATCCGCGTATATCCGCGTTTTGATCTGCGTTTATCAGCATCTAAGTTTATGCCGCTACCTTAAACTGCTTCATCACAACCGCATCGCGAAGCGCGGCCTTGATTGAATGCATAATAAGGTTGAATGCCTCATGTAAATTATCACTGTAAAGTGCAATGAATTCAGGATTAACTTTCCACAGTTTTCCTCTTTTCATAAAGAAACGGTTAGGACCTTGGAACCGGCTCTGAAGAGTCTCTTTATCCAGATTAAAAACAAATGGAAGAACTAACAAGTCAAACGAAACATTAGTAACCCCCTGTTTTGCAAACTGCCTATATGCATAATTAGTTGAGAAAAGCGTTACATCAGAATCTGTAACTTCATTCAAAGACACTTCATCACGTGAGACGACACGAATGTCATAACCCGAATTCTTCAGCTTAACCCAAGCCGCCGCATCTTCTATATCATTGACACAACATGCAAATTTTTTCGTGATTCTTCCTCCCTGGACACACAATTCGTACAACACTTCGTATCCGTCAATACCGTCATCTGACTCAATCACAAACAATAATCCATTATTCTTAAGCAATGATACAATCATTTCTTCTTCATGTCCTATCTTGTCAGGATGATCAAGGATTACCGCAGGGGTAGGCCATCCATTCATATAAGCATCTTTCAAATCATTATTTGCAGATTCCAAAACAGCCTGCTTGATTTCCTGTATACTCTTATCAAGCGGGCCTTGCTTAAAGATGTTTTTTTCTAAATATATTACAATTTTTGCTATTTTATCGACCGATTCCAAAACCTCATTATTATGCCGCATAGCCGCAACCTTTTTAAGCACTGCTATTTGTTTCTTAAGTGCTGAAGTTCGAACCTGGCTAAAGTTGTTCAACATATGACGGAGAGGCGCTTTGATTTTATATTCTTTATCCTTATCTTTAAGAAAATCGATAACACGGTTAAATGTAGTTCCAAGAGGCAATTTGTTTTCTTTATCAAGCTTATAACTTTCAACAAAAATATACCTCATTTCAATAACGCCGGCTATGGTATCTTCAAGCTGGGGTGTCATAAAATTATAATCCCCGTATTCAGATAATTTCTCAAGAATAGCATGAACATGCTCATGAATTAAAGTCCCTTCAAGAACAAGATGATGTTTTGTTGCAACCGGCGAAATATCGCATCTTCCGTCAACAAACCGACCTACTGTATTTAACCCTCCTACAAGAGATGCATTTTTAATATTTCTACAATTAAAATCACAGAATTCTCTAGTTCCGGACTGGACAGGTTTTAATTTTCCCATTAAATGCTCTATCCCATCTTTGAAGGCCTCCTGCACCACAGAATCCCGCTCCATCTGTACGGTCGGATAACTCACCTCAACATCGGCGAAGCTTTTTTTCTCCGAAATCTGAGGTGCATCTTCTGACTTCAGACCTCCAACCTCGGAGGGCCTTTTGTCTTCCTTAATAGGATGTTCTTTGAAGAGTTCTTCCAACTCTTCCTTAGGTAAATCATCCAGTCCCCGTGAATCACATGTTGTCATATAAAAACCGCTCTTCTTATCCTTAAGTAGTTTGAGCATTGTATTTTTAATTAGTTGGGCATTCTGGATGTTTACCCACCCTATTTTTCTATCTACAGCATCCATAGTTTCTTTTAATGTCTTCCCCTTTTTTAACCCTCGATACTCTATCAAGCGTCGAGTGTTGGCAAAATTTTCAAAAACATCTGATAAAACAAATATATCAAACGCAAGAATAAGTTCATCAACTGAAACACCAAGCTGACTTGCCATTTTCCTAAGATTCTTCATCTGGTCTTCATCTTTAAAATCAAAGTATTCTTTGTGAATCAAGATATATAAACTCTCAAGCGAAAGTACCCCTATTTTATTTTTCTTAAGAACTTCAAGTGCATAACGTTCATGATTTGCTTCAACCATCATCATTTTTCTAATGTCTTCGCGCTCATCACCGTGTATATTTTCTTCATTTAAAATACGTTCTATCGCGCTTTGATAAACATCTTTAGGTGGAATTACTCCTACGTGTCTTTCTAAAAATCTTTCTATGTACTCGCGTTTAGGATCTTTTTGAACACCCAAGTAAGTTTCCATTAATTTACGTGCCTTTTGGCGAAGATAGTCCCTTCTTGCTTGTGTAAAACGGCCAAGATCATTTAAATCATGCACAAGAGCCGTTTGGGTTAAAATTTTTAGAAGATAAGGATTAAGATTTAGTTCACGGCCTAGTTCATATACCAGGTGGGATACTCTTGTCATATGCACTGATCCCATAACGTCTTTCTTGTGCAACTCCCGAATTTCATCAGACGACATTTCATGGAGCCATCGGTCGTACTCTTCCTTCTCATCAACATCCTCTTCAATCTCTGTACTTTCATCAGTATTATCTGATACAACTCTCATAATAAGAAAGTAAAGTAACGCAGCACCGATAATGAGGGTAAAAGCATTGAGAATTGAAGATTGAAAATTGAAAATTCTTGCCCACAAGAGCGAAGCGGCAGGCGGGGACAATTGAGAATTAACTACTGCACTTGTTGCACTACCCGCCGCGCTCGCAATACCAGAAAGTGCGCGCCAGATGAAAGCAGTAAGTATAGCAAGAAATCCTGCGGAGAGGAGTTTTATTCCTCCTTTTCTAGAGCTAATCAGCGGGCGCTGGTCTTGTATGAAAGAATGCTTCTTCTTTGGTTTAACCACACTCGGTTTTTTATGAGGAATTTTTGTTTTCTGTTTACTCCTCTCATAAATTTTTCTTAACGCCTCTTTGGCCGCTTCCCGGACAAATAACATACTATCATTTAGCAATTCTTCTAAATATGGTTTTACACTTGAATCGCCTACTTCTCCTAACTCATTTACTGCCATCACGCATATATATGGATTGCTATTTCTTAAAGTCCTAATGAGCATTGAAACAAGACGCGTCTTCTCTGTTTTGCTGAATGGTTGATAATAATATCGTGGCTTTTTCTGCCCCTTTTGTTTCACCATCAGCGCACTTTTTGCTATCTCCTTGACAAATGAATTTGGATGTTTCGTATACTGCTTAATTAACTGTGTGTCTTGTCGTAGGAATAACAAATATAGCCCATTCTGAGCTTCTATCCAATGCCACCATGCAAACATACCCCTTCTGTTTTCTATAACAGAAACGAGATCATCAAAAACATCATCAAACTGTCCGACCTCTCCCAATAAACGGCCTGACCACTTACGTGTATCTGTCTCTGCCCTACGGTCATAAAGATTCTTTTTTAACGGGTCTACGCAAATTTCACCCAATACGACAAGCTCCAGATATCCTTTATCCCACATCGGCCTGACACCATCAAACCAGGTAAGTTTTTTCAAGCGCGGCCATACTAATTTTTCTCGTGCAAGCTTAATACCGTCAGCATCGTTTCTCTTAAACAGTTCCTGCGCACAAACGACTTGTATACTAAATGAAGGACTATCGAGCCCTTTTATTAACTCCTGGGAAGTGCCATGCTTAACTGAATACTTTCTGGATTCTTTATGTTTGGCAGTATTCTTTATTAATTCAGAGCTGGATGCAATCGTTGTCGCAAGAAGCGCCATAATCCCTGCCGCAAATGGAAAGAGAAACGCTGCGGAAACGAGCTTGTTCGTATCTTTCTTGTCAGTACTGCCCGGCTTCGCTGGGCTTCGCCGCGGCAAGCGTTCTTTGTCCAACGTCTGTTCCATGCCTCTTGTCTTCTGATTTCTGTCTTCTGACTTCTCACTTTTGTCCTCTGACTTCTGATCTCCGACTTCTGACTTCTTGTCCTGAGCAAGGCCCTCGTCCGAGTCGAAGGATTTACTTCTAACTTTCTTATCTCTTTTGTGCAACCTTATAAAAGAATTGAGCAACGCAAAAACCGCTACACTCATGGCAGCCACACTAATTTTAGTAACCAACGATATAGACCCCAGATGTATTGCTTCAAAATGTGTATATATAAATGAAAATAAAACATATGCACCAAGTATCAAGACTGAAGCAATTATGTATTTATTAATTTTGTCCGCTCCTCTCGATCTATTACCTGCGCTACGGCGGCTTTTATTCTCTTTTTTCTTCTCCCATAACTCAAGAATTTTACTAATAACAAATCCAACAACAATACTTGTTACAATAAATATGGCAGTAAAACTTGTGAGAGAATTACTAAAAATTGTTGTTGCATCTGCAGCAAATAAGTTTGTGGCAAGCGCATATATAATTACAGGAATTAATACAAAAATAAAAAATGATTTAAATAATGCAGGCCCTTTAGCATCGGCCATCTCTTCTGCCCTTTTTAGATTCTTTTGATAAACATTCTTTGTTGCATCAAGAGTATATGGATTACACGTCAGTGCCTTTTTATACATTTCAATTGCTTTTTTATAATTCCCCTGTACATAATATGCACTTCCTAAGCTGTTATAGGCATGCATATAATATGGATTCGCTTTAATGGTAGATTTAAACAGTGAAATTGCCGTTTCTAAATCCCCCTTAAGGAGATAAATGTTTCCCCTATGGAAATACGAGCCTGCCTTATCTGAACGAATGTGATGAGTCCTACCAAATACATCCAGGGCATCATCGTACTTACCTTGTCGCATATAGGCTAGACCCATGTTCAGATATTCATCATATTCATGTGCTATGTCAGGATGGCAAGAGCTAGATATTGGTTCGATTCTTTTAACAAACTTTTCGTTTTCTTTATCTTTATATTTTTCTTTGTATAAATCATATAAAGGATGATAAGCCATAGAATTATCCGGATTAACATCAATAGCTTTTTTATACATCATCTCGGCCTCAGAAAACTTTCCTTGATCTTCATAAACACTACCAAGGAAGTAATATGCAGGAGAAAAATAAGGGGCTATATTAATGGCATATTTAAAATAAACAATTGCACGTTCATAATTTGACTTTTTCATTTCATGAATACCGTCCGAAATAGAGCTGCGCACTTGTCGCCAGGTAAATTCCCAATTATTATGTAAGATAACTGGTCTACTAGGATGAGCATAATAAAATAAGGTTCCGTCAATAACTTTACGTGTATATCTATCACCTAGAGTGTCCACAATATCGATACGTTTCTTTCTACTAACCCGAATTAGATGAATCCATAGCGGCATACTGAATAAAATCGCAGATAGCCCAGCACTAAAAAGTAAAACAGGCGAAATATCTACTCCGAAAAATGGTAAAGTAAACGGCAATAATAATACGGTAGAGTAAAGGGTTGTTCCTTGCCTTTTACTCTCTTTTCGCTTTGTACTTTTATACGCAGAGCCTTTTCTTTCACTTCGATCGTGAGCCATGAGGTATGAACTGTGGCCCGAGTTAAATTCACGCTTGCCCGCAACCCTTTTATAGAAAGACTCAACTACAACTCGCCCTTTTGCTATCTGCTCTTTGCGCACCTCAGCTCCTTTAAAAGAAACCGCATAAATTTGAGCGCTTGCAGGAATTAAATGTGCGGCACTAATCGGATTATCTTCAAGATATTGTTCAACCTGATCCCAGGTATAATTATCAATTAGAACAAGGTTAAGAAGTGATGCCATTTTTAACGTCTTCTCATAATCATGTCCGCGCTCTATAAGCTCATCAAGCGCAGTTAACGCAGGATATTGATAAATATCACCGGTATGTGATAAAGCATTAACCAATCTTCTTGACATTACCAGTGCAGTTGCAGGTGTCATATCAAGCACTCTCACCTCGAACTCATCATAAATTTCTTCTATTCCACCGAAACCTTCACCGCCTCTTAAGAGTAGCGGGTCGATTCCCTGGGCAGCAAAACCAAAATAAATGCTCGGCAATGCAGCGTGCCCGCTTGATGTTGTCCAGCCAAAATCAGTTTGAATAACTGCGACCGAGCCGTCAGGAAAAACTGCATACGGTGCATGAGGCTGTACAGTACTTCCGTTTTCTTTTGTCCTGAAATGCTGACTGAGGTTCACAATTAAATTCATATACCTCTGTGCATATTCCTCTGCCTTTACACTGTCAATTTCAGAATATTTCCTAGCCATACGAAGGAGCACGTTTGCATACTGGGCCGAACCTTCAATCCAGATTACCTGCTGAAGAGCGGATGAAATAGTAAAACTAAAGCCTAATAGATTTGCTCCGTCATAAACACCCACAGCATTTTCCGTAGTATTAAGCATCGCTTCCCACTCTGCCAGACGGTCAGGTATATCAACGCCAAAATCAGGATCATCCAACATACGGTCAAACGGAGCGAACGTGGTAGTATCAAGCGCAAATAATGATAGGCTATCCTTGGCCCATGTACCGTTGTGATATACTTCTCCTCTTCTGAATTGGTGTGCACCAAAATCATACATTGTCTTTAAATATTCATACGTACGGTCTGCCGTATCCTTGTATGAAATGTTGCCTGTTGCTTTATACAGTAAATCAAAAAACGCAAGCGCGCTCATATTGTTTTCTGTTGATTTGATATTCCAGTAAAAATCAAGCCCACTTGAATGCCACTGTCCGATCGGACCCATACGGAACCCACCGTAAACCGAATCCCAAAGTTTCTCAAGGAACGCGGCACGCTCCCTTGCAAATGTGAGAAACTGCGAGTCTTCTGTCTCAAAATATCTTTCAAGAGCTGCAATACCAATCCATGAATTCTCACCCGTATATATTGACCAATCCCATGTATCCCACCATCCATAATAATAATCATCAATCTTTATGCGGTTATACACTCCGCCTGCAGGTGAGTAATCTGTATTATAAGTCGCGGGATTATCAGGGTCGGTTCCGTGAGAATTATTTAACGTATAAGTATCAATAATCGTATCACCATAAAGCCCGTCAATTGCAAAAAGTCCCAGACTATACGTATCACCGAAATCAGTAAGATTAGGATCGCCGATATAAGTCCTCACAAAACCTGTATTCTCATTAACGTATGAAGCGTGATATTCACCATATCCCGGTATATTCTCAAGAGGTTCAGGTGTTGGTGTTGGCGGTGGAGGGGCTGGGGCATTTCTGCTTCCGCCACTTCCGCAAGCAGTAAGTAATGAGGTTAAAAATAATGAGATCCACTTTAGTGCGGTGCGGCGTGTCATGGAGAGGAAATCAAGTAATGAATGTTTACCAGGCGCACGAGCTCGATTTGATGAAAAAAAGAACTGCAGTATAAACGGCAGGCTCATCGCCATCACAAGTAAAATCGGCACATCAAACCCAAGAGCTTTAAGGGAAATAGGCAGGAGAAATGCTGCGGAGAGGAGCTTGTTCGTGTCGCCCTTCTTCTCTAAAGCTTCGGAGGAATCGCTTCTGACATCTAATTTCTGGCTTCTGTCTTCTAACTCCTCAATCCCATTTTTGCTTGCTTCAACGACTTCCTGAAATTCACTCGTAAGGCCAATCTCTAGTGCTGCCTTTGCCTCTTCTGTATTAAACTGTGACAATACTTGTGCAGCAGTAATCTGAACCGGTATTGCCGCTTCGAATGAGTAATACATAAATTTTGCAATCGGCTCAATAATACGTTCATCCCCGCTTTTCCCCAATGTGCGTACAACCGTTTCACAAAACTTCGGAGCAAGTAAAACACTCACCTTCTCTAATCCCTGTATAAGCGCCTCAATCACATCTTCATCACTTGCAAACTCAGCAAGTTTTCCTGCCGCCTCACGCCTTAATGCAAGCTTCTTCCCTTTATTAAAAATATAAAGCAAATCTTTCTTTTTGTGATTTGCTTTTTTAACTGCCTCATCATGTTCAAGACAGGCTTGAGCTTCCTGCGCATATACCCTTACTTCTCTCCATATACTCTTATTAATAAATCTCTTTATTTCAACTTTATTTCCAGCCTTTTGAAAACTGTCAATTTTCTTCTTGGAAGCAGCAATAATATCTTCCACTTCTTTATCAAAAAGATGAGCTTTTTCACGCACCTTTTTATATTTGCTCATTAAATGTTGTGTGATCCCATCCCGATTTCCGGTATTTTTTCCAAGCCAAATATCATGAAGTGCTCGATCTATATCATCTCGTATTTTAAATTCATCTGTTTTCTGAATTTTACATAAACTCATTGCAATGCCATAATATAAACCATACAAAATTACAACAACACTAGCAAGTGTCAGAGTAATATATAAAGCACTCCCGGCAATTAATGTAAATAACGGAATTGCCGTTAACACAGCCGGTTTTATTAAAAAAATAAAAAGAAAAGTGGATGCAATTATTAAGACCAGTCCATTAATTTTACGCACAGCGGAAGAAAGCATGAAAATAGTTAGCTTGTCGAGGAATGATAATTCACTGGGATGTATTTGTTTAAGTTTTCTCAATGTAACACGCATTGCACGACTATCATGTTTTATTCTAAGAGAAATTTTAAAATCCATTTTTTCAAAAATTAACTTTAATAAATTTAAAAAAATATTAAAACCTACTATAGCCACAATTAATGTTAAAAGGAAAACAATACCCATTAACCCAGCTTTTATCCCTCCCATTATCCCTCCTGCAAGAGGGAAAAGCCCATCCTCAAAACCTCCTTTAAATCCTGCTAGAAACATAACACCAAACATTGTTCCCGTACCTAAAATAACCAATAATATAGTTTCTCTCCAGCCTACTTCCTTGGAACTGTCTTCTCTCCTTCTTTCTGATTCTTCTCTCATTCTTTCCCTTTGTAAATACCTCTCCCATTGCTGCCAGCAGTCATCACCCATTTTTAAAAAAGAAACAATTATCCATATCCCTAATGCTACTCCAGCGATTGCAAGGGGTGAAACTTCATAACCAAAAAATGGCAAGGATAGGGGCAAGAGAAATGATGCGGAGAAAAGTTTGTTCGTGTTACGCGTTGCGGGTTGCGCGTTGTCCTGCTTCGCCACTTCGTCTAAGGACTCGCTTCCAACTTCTGACTTATTGTCCTGGATGCGATCTTCATCATCGAAAGATATAATTTTATCGAAACCATATGTTTCCCGTAACTCATTAAGCTCATCATGCGGAAATACTTCTAACTGCCGCCCCTCTTTGACTGCCTCCAGAAAAGCATTATCGTCATCTAAAAAAAGAAGTTCGAGCATAGCATGGTTTACTTCTCCAGCATGCTTAATATCGCATGCAACACATTTATCCTTCATAACTATGTCCATTGCTTTTTTCAATGTATGCATTTTCTCAAGTTTACGATGCTTTGTGATCCGTTGTTTATTGACAAAATTTTCAAATACATCACACATAACAAGAATATCGAGCGCTAAAACCAATTGATCGACAGGCACACCAAGCGTTTGCGCAATCTGTTCTGCCTCTTGCATATCGGCACTATTGGAACGATCGAGGTAAATATTGTGCCGTTTGATAAACCATTTTTGTGCCCGGCTCAGTAAAATATTTTTACGCGCTAACACTTCAAGAGCAAACCGTTCATGGCTTGCATACACAAGAAGAATTTGACGCACGCATTCTCTTTGCTTCCCTTCAAGATTTTCCTTATTAAGAATATAACGAAATACTGCCGCATAAGGATCGGCACCCGGAGCAAGAGGTTCTGGAATGTTTTGTGCAATAAAATATTCCATTTCTTCTTTTGATAGATTTTTCCTCTTTCCAAGATATCTTTTAAGCAACTCCTGTCCTAAATTATTAAGATGCTGTTTATCTGCTGGAGAACGATATTCAATATCGTTTAAATCATGCACCAATGTTGCCTTATACAACTCATCACTGACCCTTTCATTAAGCCCCATTTTGTGACTGAGGGCGCGGACCATCTTGGCAACGCGCATCATATGAGGCCCGCCGGTCACACTTGTCTTATACAACTTTTTTATTTCATCGAAAGAAAGTTCCGATAAATAACAAACCCGCGGGTCAACCCCTTTTAACGAAAAGGATTTACTCCCGGCACGGGATTTCTCAACCTCTGCACTATATCTTTTCCGTAACTGATAGCATAATATTCCAACAACAAATCCAACAGCAAAAACAAATGTTAATAGAGGATATTTTTCATACATATTCACAAAGAACTTAAAAATAGAATCAACAAAAGGAATACCAAGCAACCAAGCAGAAGAATAAAGTTTCGTGCCTTTTTGAGATTTGTCTGACTTTTGAGTTTCCTTCTCCAAGAGGCCCTTTACCCCTACCTGCTTTGCAACAAACATAACCTCTTCCTGCAAATTTGCGAAGGAATCTGAACAGTGGATTACGTTTTTAAAAATTGTAGTGCCATCTTTATAACGAATTTCTTCGGTGCCAAACAAGTTCCGCCAAGTACCTTCTTCTTTTCCATCTTTATAACCCACTTTTTCACTTAATACTTTCCAAGCTGGTTTTTCACCTTTCCTCTCCAATACAAGCTGAATTATGGGGCCGGATGTCATGTAATCAATTAAGCGTTTGAAAAATGGACGGTCTTTGTGCACTGCATAAAATGCTTTTGCCTCTTCGCGGCTCATTCTGGTCTCACGAGAAAAAATAACGTTAAATCCGGCGTCATTGACAGCCTTCAGAATAGCTTCCTTCTTCGAATATTTGTCCGGCTTAATAATTGCAAACGCTTTATCTTTATCAAGCATGATCCTTTTTCCGCTAAGTTCCACAACAGGATATACTGACGGAGGGATATCAATATCTTTTTGTACAGACACACCGTGGTCGTAAAGACCCCTTTTGAGGCCACTATCCTTTACGGGGTGCGTCTCTACAATCGTTTCTGCCTTCTTGTCCTGAGCGAGGCCGTCGGCCGAGTCGAAGGACTCACTTCCGCCTTCAGACGTCTGACTGCCGATTCCTGCATTATCCAATGAAATCATACAATCCGCCTCACCGTGCACATAGAGGCGATATGCTACTTCCACACGCTCCCATCTTTTGTCACGATCCATAGCCCAATAGCGACCGCAAAGATCAACGATCTGTCCAATGCCAATCTCATCTATTTTCTCCTGTAACTGAGGAATCCATCTGTCACGTGCGCTTTGAGGATCCGTATCACGGCCGTCAAGAATGGGATGAATATATACTTCATTAAGACCTTCTTTATTTGTCAATTTCAACAAAGCATATATATGCTCCATTGATGAATGTACACTTCCCTCAGAAACCAGCCCTATAAGGTGAAGCGGTTTGTTTTTCTCTTTTGCGTCACGTATAATCTTCAGTAATACATCATTATTAAAAAAAGAACGGTTTTCAATCGCTTCATTAAGAAGTACGAGGGGCTGTTTGTCAATTCGTCCACTGCCTATATTTGAATGTCCGACTTCAGAATTTCCCATCTTACCTTCAGGCTGGCCTACATCAGTCCCATGCGCAGATATTAGGGTATTGAGATTATCCGCATAAAGACTATCAATAAACGGTGTGAGACCTTCTTCACTGGCAACGCGTATTGCATCATATGCATCTTCTCGGTTTGGATTATGTCCCCAACCATCAAGAATAACGAGCATAGTCTTCTGCTGAATATCACGGTTGAAAGAAATTCCCTTGAGCATGCTCTCACCCGTCATCTCCTGAGGTTTCTCAAGCCCCAGAATTTCAAGCATTGTCGGCGCAATATCAGATAAACGGCCTCCTTCACGTAATTGAGCATCATTAGCAAGTGTTGCATATCTTGAGGGAACAAAAATAAAAGGCACCAGGTTTGTGGTATGCTTTGTATGCGGATTTCCTGTTTTATAATTATACATTTCTTCGGCATTGCCATGGTCCGCAGTAACAATAATGTTATATCCTTCATCCCGGGCAGCTTGGACAAGTTGTTCCAGGGCCTTATCAACCGCTTGGGCCGCTTGTTTTGCCGCTTCAAAATTTCCTGTATGCCCCACCATATCACCGTTTGCAAAATTGAGAATGACCATTTCATCCCCTTCAGCTTTGATACGATTGACTGCTTCTTGAGCAACCTGAGGAGCACTCATCTCAGGCTTGAGATCATATGTTTCAACCTCTTTGGGTGAAGGTACAAGTAACCGCGTCTCACCATCAAAAGGCTTTTCTTCACGCCCGTTAAAAAAGAAAGTAACGTGAGCATACTTTTCTGTTTCTGCAATATGAAATTGACGCAGGCCAGCCTGAGAAACAACTTCGGTAATTGTTTTCTTGAGAATAGGCAACGGATAGGCAACTTTATCGGCAGGCACAAGCCCTTCTTCGTATTCAGTCATGGTAGCGATATCAAGATTAAGCTCCTCTTTATCAAATTCTGCCGCATCATCATTAATAAATGCACGAATAATTTCGCGAGGACGATCACCACGGAAATTAAAGAAAACTAGTGAATCACCTTTCTTTATTCTCCCTACAGCTTCGCCGCCATCATCAACAACAACGACAGGTCTAATAAATTCATCAGTTTCAGGCTCTCTGCCGGCTAGCTCACCTTTATATGCCAAATCAAGGGTATGTACAAGAAGGTCTTTCATAGATGATGATTGAATCTCAGGTTCAACTAAAGCCTCCTCCTCATGTACTTCATCAACACGTTCAAGAGCTTCCACCAATTGCCCGTAAGCTTGTTCGCGGGACAATCCATATCTATTATTAATTACATGCGATCCAGAGACGAACAAATTCGCACCAAGTTCTAAAGCAGGCACAATAGTATTATTATCAATCCCGCCTTGTACCAAAACCTCTCCCTTAAATCCCTGCTCAAGAACCTCAGTAATCTTGACTAATTTATCGACCTCAGTTTTCGCGCCTCTTTCTCCCGTATCAACAGGCGTGATTACAGCTATATCAACATTCTCAAAAAGGGTATCATCCATTTCCTGAACGGCATCCTCTTTCTCAATAACAAGGCCTGCTTTCTTTCCATGTCTGCGTATTTCTTTAAGAATGGCTATCCGTTCCTCGTCATTGTCAAATGCATTATATTGAACATGTATATGCTTAACATTCGGCGAGCGGGAATACTTTGCAATTACTTCAACGCTTGGCTTATACCAAAGTAAATGCACATCCATTAAAAAATCAGGACCGCATGCTTCATTTATTCTTTCTAAAAGGTCGGCATCATACACATTAGTGTTAGGATGCTTGTCTTTAATAAAATACT
>CAZLCT010000059.1:0-15522 GCA_964558015.1 uncultured bacterium
TAAATAAATTTTCTTCACTTTCATATGAAAGTTGTGCCATATAAAGTGTATTTTGCTCCAAATAAGAATTAATAGCCTTATTTTCATTTAAAACCTCAGGCATTTTTGCAAACAATGAGACTATTAAAAGAACGCTTGCTGCCATAGTAATTAACTTTAATCTTTCTTGAGAAAATATATCACTAATCCGTACAACAAAACCCTTGTTTTGTTTATTTTCTTGAGGGGAATCTATCTTTTCTTTTATTGAATTCCATACTCTAGGTGGAGGAGTAAATCGTTCAGCGGACTGAAGTGGTTTTAATATACTTGAGGTAATTGATTCTAACTCTTCCGTACATAATTTACATGCATTTACATGCTCCTTGACAGCTTTATATTCATCTGGGCTAAGCTCGCTATCAAGATAAGCACTTAATAAATCTTTGCATCTTTTACACTTCATCACTTACTACCCCGCTTTCCAAATGTTTTCATTAATATATCTCTTGCTCGTTTCAGGCGAGAACGAACAGTATTTATATTTATATCTAATACTTCTGCTATTTCCTCATATTTTAGTCCGTCAATATCTTTTAATATAACACAAGCCCTTTGGTCCGGATTTAATATATTTAACATTCTTTGTACCATCTTTTCATTCTCCTCTCTAGCGACCTTTATCTCCCCTTGGTGAGGGATTGAAGCACTTAATAGCGCTGAATCAAAATCTCCAAACCTCTTTATATTTTGTGTATACTTCTTTGCATGTGAAAAAGCAACATTTACTGCTATTCGATATATCCATGTCTTAAACGATGACTCATACCTGAAATTCTTCAAACTTTTAAATATTCTGAGAAATACGTCCTGTGTTACTTCTTCAGCTTCCTGTTGATTTCCCAGAATGCGAACGACGAGGGAAAATATATATGAGCTTGTCTTTCTATATATTTCCTCAAATGCTTCATTATCGCCTTCCGCCCCGCGCTTTAATACATCATTAGAAATATCAAACATTATTATATCTTCATATTATTAGACTTAATAAACTTGAAAAAAGTTCCATATTATTTCTTTTTTTTAAAAAACAGCCATTCCTTGCCATTTTTCTTCTTATTTAACCTTATCAGACAAAATACTCCTTTAAGTCTATTACCCTTTAGATCGAATATTATCTCATCCTTTTCATACTTTAATAGTTCGTAAGTTCCTGTATCCCAAATACTTACATTGCCTGCGCCATATTGACCCTCCTCTATTTCACCCTCAAAATCAACGTATGAAAGTTCATGGTCCTCAACCTCAACAGCCAGTCTTTTAACCCCTTCAATACATGGTGGCTCTTTTGGTACAGCCCAGCTCTTTAACACACCGTCTTTTTCCAAACGAAGGTCCCAATGCAGGTGAGATGCATAATGTTTTTGAATTACAAATACTGTGCTTTTCTTTTTCATTTTTTCTTACCAACAAACTCCTTAAATGATGGACATAATTTATTAACTACGCATTCATTGCATTTTGGTTTTCGTGCCATACATACTTTACGTCCATGTTCAATCAACCAATTGGTTACTTTTCCCCATTCTTTAGAGTCTACTAAATTCATCAAATCACGCTCTATTTTTTCAGGAACATTATTTTCACTTAATCCTAAACGCCCGCTTAATCGCTTAACGTGAGTATCTACAGCTATTCCTTCTGATTTATTAAAAGCGTTAAATAGAACAATATTGGCGGTTTTACGTGCAACACCGGGTAATTTTAGCAAATCCTCCATTGACTGAGGCACTTTCCCATAAAAATCTTCCATAATTTTTTGTGCCGTTGCAATAACATTTTTAGTTTTATTTTTATAAAATCCGGTAGAACGTATCTCCTGCTCAAATATTTTTAAATCAGCTTCTGCATACGATTTTACCGTTTTGTATTTTTTAAACAATTCTTTAGTAACCCGGTTAACCTGCGCATCAGTACATTGAGCAGAAAGAATAGTTGCAACTAATATTTGAATGGGATTCACATAATGAAGTGCTGTCTTAGCTTGCGGATACTCATCTTTTAGGATTTGTAATATTTTTGTCTTGTTTTTATTCAACATAATATTTTTTTAAAAAATATTTCTTTCTAAAATATGAATATATCAATTTCAAAATATCTATAAACTTTTAACTAATGAAACAAGCGGTTCCCAGCTTACAGAATTTAAAACTATGTCAAATTTATCTTTTAATTTTTTTTTAGGATTAATACCCACCGAAATGCCATTCATTGAACTAGCATATTCAACCAGAGGCATCTCATCAAGGCTATGCCCAACCACTAACGGACATTTAGCATTATATTTATTTATCAAGTCTTTAAAACATAAAAGCTTATCTTCCCCACTGACCATAATTGGTTTATTATAAGCTCTGAACGTTCCTTTTACTTTATCAAAAACTATATTATTTCCGATTCCATCATTTATAAATGACAATTTTTCCATCAAAATATCTAAGATAGGCTGGATTGAAAGACTTAAAATAGAAATATGAGCTCCTCTTTCAGCAAACCACTTTAGAAATTGTAAACTCTCAGAATAAAAAAAGGTATGTATATATTGGGAATGCTTACGAATAAGGTCTAGAGGGATTCCCCTCATAGTTCTTTCAAAATGTTTCATAAGAAACTCATTACGTAACCGTTTAATATTACCAAAAGTGAGAATAATAAATCCACCTATAGTAAGTGCACCAAAACATAATTGAGGCAAATATTTTCTTTGATGACGTTTAAAGAGTGACTCGAAAAGAATTTCACCGGCAACAATAACCTGAGTAAAAAAAGGAAAAAGACATTCATCGAGGTCAGCACAAACAAGGTCCACCTTTTGTAATTTTTCTTCAATACGATCCCTTGTTTGATTGAATGTTAATTTCATTTGTTAAATATATTAAAAAATATATCAATTTGGAAATATATTAGAAGTATAGTATCAAAATATATTTAACAAGGCAAGGAATCAAGGGTTGGATATAAATTGGATGTGTAATGTGAAAATTGAATTATATATTATTTCACAATCTCTATCGAAACCATAATTTCATCTTTTATATCTTGTTGTTTGAGATGATTTTCTAATAATTTTTTTAACGTATCATTTACTACTTGACCTTTTGTAACAAGTAAAACACCCTTTTTGGTCCGTATCTCTTCTTCCACTCTCATATTTTTTCTAAGATACTTAATTTCAACTGTCTCAACCCTCTTCTCAAAAACTGGAATCTCTATATCTTTTAATACAGACATCACTGTTTGGTTATATGATAAACCTATCAATTCACGCATGATATTTATGGCCCTTCCTTTGGAAAATCCACGAGACAGAAATATATCAAAATCTATTGCAACTCGCAAAATTTGAGCCCCGACACTAATCAGATCTTCCTCTTGTGGTTGTTTAAAAGAAACTTCCATATTACAATCATCCTTCTGACGGAGAATCATTTCACCGATAAATTCAAGACGTGGTATCTGTGAAATTAATTTATAACCAATTTTAGGATATTCCTGCATCATCTTTTTTTCATCCGAAGATAAACTTTGATTAGAATATATCTTTTCAATGACTGATAATGGAATAGTAACACATCCAATCTGTGAAAGCATTGCCGCTATCTCAAAACACCACACATCTTTTAGATTCAATCGCGTTGCAATCTCTCCAGCAAAATATTTAATACGTGATGCCTTACGAAATGCAACTGAGTTTGCCATAGAAAGAATATCAATAAGAATTTTAATCGTTCCTTTCAAAGTTTTTTCTAACAATTCACGCTCCGTTTTTATCAAATGAAATTGATCTAGAGAAGCTGTAATAACCTGTTCTAAAACTTCGGTAGGGCATGGTTTCATAATAAAACGAAAAATATTTCCCTTATTAACTGCACTGATAGCGGTATCAAGGTCAGCATTCCCAGTAAGCATGACCCTGATACACTCAGGAAAACGATCCTTGATAATTCCCAAAAATTTAATACCATCCATTAGGGGCATATGCATATCTGAAATTACCAAAGCAAACGGCCCTTCTTTCTCAATAATTTTTATACCATCCTGTGCACTCACTGCTGTAAACATTTTATATTTTTTTCCTATCTGTCTTTGAATGCCATTAAGTACCAACTCTTCATCATCAACAAAAAGTATTTTATCGTCAGAATATTTCATCCGCTCCTCCCATTTTCTTACGTATTTCAAAACATAATTTACGCCAATCAGACACATTTTCTAAAATTTTTAAATTGTTTAAATATTCTTCATCTAATTCCAATCTTTCTTCATTCTCTGAATCTTCCTCAGTTTCATTCACTATAACATTTGCAACATATATACCCGTTATCGCATTAAATACTGAATGTTGAATATCTAATGGATTATGATGAAAAGTAATAGCCTTAACTATAGAATCAGGTAAACCCCATAGAGTCATCAAATATCCTCCTAAATCCGCATGAGTTACATTTAAGCTCTCCTTCTCTAATCTGAATAAGGGGATTCCTCTTTCCCGCCTCTTTTGATAAATATCTTGATACTCATCTGTTTTGTTATGTATTAACATTATTTTTCCAATGTCATGCAACATCCCTGCCATACTAACTTCATCAATAAATACGCGATCTTCTGTTACTGTTTCACTGATTTTTCTAGCAAGAGCACTTACAATCATACTGTGTTGGTATATTTTCCTTATAGAAAATACCTCAACCTGCTCTTCATTGAACTGACTAAAAATATCAGTCGTTAAAACAACTGCTTTTAAAGTTTCTATACCAAGATATGTTAATGCATGTTGAACATTATCGACATGGTGCTTAAGCCCAAAAAATGCTGAATTCACTATCTGTAATACTTTTGCAGAAATAGCTACATCTTTTTTAACAAGTTCGGCGATTTCCTTAAACGAACTATTAGGTGATTCTAACAATTCCCTTAATTTTAGAAATAAATCAGGTAAAGTCGGTATTGACTTCATCCTGGAAACTGAAGTAAGATATTTTTTCTCTCTTAACAAATCTTGTGCATTCAAAGCACCTTCAATCGTTTTTATTAATGTAACGGCACTGCATGGTTTCGTAATGAATTGATCTGTGACACCAACAGTTTTTAAAATCATTTCTTTATCACCATACCCTGAAAGTATAAAACGAATAATATGAGGATATCGTTCCTGAACAATACGTAGCAATGACGCTCCATCCATTTTAGGCATTCGCATATCCGAAATAATTATATCGAACCGCATATCTGCCATTATCTGCAAAGCCTCATTGCCGTTGGTTGCAAACATCATATCCCACTTATCTCGATACGAATAAAGTATACGGCGAAGGCCATCTAACACTTTTTGCTCATCATCTACGAACAAAATACTTTTTTTATTAGTACTAATGGGTATTTTCATGTCTAAGCACAGCTCTTTAAGTCATTTATCTATCTTTATTTTCCTCTTCTTTAGCACTTTTCATTCTTATAGAACAAAGTTCTAGCCACTGGGGTATAAATTTAGTAAGGCCTAATTTAGCCAAGTATTTTTCATCTATATTAAGATTTTCATTCCCCTTATCTTCTCTATTTAGTTTTTCATAAAGTTTATTGGCAATATATATTAATGTAGCTTCATTACATGCTGTCTCTTCTAATCGGTACGGTTCACAATGAAATAAAACAGCCTTAATTATTGCCTCTGGTAACCCCCAAACACTTAATAAATATCCACCAATTTCAGCATGTGAAATTCCTAATGAGTCTTTTTCTAAAACATAAAAAGGTACATTACGATCATGCTGCATTTTAAATACACGTTCATATTCTATGGGTTTATTTCTAATTAATATCACTTTGCCAATATCATGCAAAATTCCTGCCATTCCAACTGAATCAATTAAGGAGCGATCTTTCGAAATTGTTTCGGCCATACTTCGGGCAAGAGCGCCAATTACAAAACTATGGTCATACAATTCCTCAATATGGAAAGTATCAATTTCTAATTGTGAAAATGTGCTAAAGGTTTCAGTAGTCAAAACAACCGCTTTTAATGTGTCAATACCTAAAATGGTAACTGCATGCTGCATATTTTCAACATGATGTCTTAGACCAAAAAAAGCAGAATTCACTAACTGAAGCACTTTTGCAGTGACCGTAGGATCTCTTCGTATAATATCTGCAATATCCTTAAATGAACTTTTGGGCGAATTGACCGTCTCGATTAATTGTATATACAACTTTGGAAGAGTCGGCAGTGCCCTTATAGAAGAGATAGCAGATCGAAGTTCGGTACTAATAATAATTTTTTGTGCTTCTAATGCTCCTTTTATTGCTGATTTCAAGAGTTCTGGATCACATGGTTTTGAGAAAAACTGATCCGCTGAATCGATGGTTTTTAGAATAGTCTCTGTAGGAATGTATCCAGAAAGAACAAAACGGACAACGCTGGGAAACCTTTCCTTTGCCGCATTAAGGAGTTGTGCCCCATCCATAACGGGCATACGCATATCAGATACAATAACATCAAACTGACGCTGTGCCATAATCTGTAATGCTTCATGCCCACTTGTAACAAACACCATTTCCCATTCGTTACGCATTGACGCTAAGGTTCGACGAAGAGCTTCTAACACTTTTTGTTCATCATCGACAAAAAGAATCAGTTTTTTATTTGTAGTCTTATCCATATCAAACTCCTTTTCTATTACCTATTTATTTAGGCACCTAATTCTCCTTTTATTGGAAGACGCTATTCACCGAACTCCATGCTCTATGCTTTTTTCACTTTACCTTACTTAAGAGGCAACTCTATAATAAACGTTGATCCTTTTCCTACTTCCGTCTCAAATGTAAGTTTCCCATCGTGTTTTTCTACTACTGTTGAATAGGCAAGAGAAAGCCCCTGCCCTGTACCTTTACCCACTTCCTTAGTTGTAAAAAAAGGGTCAAAAATTTTATCACGTACGTTTTCTGGAATACCCGCACCAGTATCAGAGACAGAAATGATAACTACATCATCCTTCTTTCGTGTTGTAATCGTAATTAACCCTTTACCATGACTACCATCACCAATAACATCAGCGATAGTATGCGATGCATTAATAATGAGATTCATCACCGTCTGATTTATGTCATGTGCAAAGCACGATACAGATGGTAACGTTGGATCATAATCTGTCTTGAGATCGGCAACATATTTCCATGCATTGCGGCAGACTGTAATAGTACTTTCAAGAGCTTTATTGATATCTATCGGTGTCTTTTCACCTGTACCGATATGCGAAAAATCCTTCATTGCATTAACAATTTTTGTTACACGCGCAAGACCTTCCTCTGTTTGTGCTATAGCACCTGGTATTTCACCTTCAAGGTAGGCTAAATCAACATCCTGGTCAATCTCACTCATAATTTTCTCTTCTGGGTTAGATTTTAGTATATGCTCCTTATACCTACCAATCAATTTAAGTAAATTGTTAATAACATCAGAAAGAAACCTGACATTGTCGCCTATAAATTGAATTGGGGTATTAATCTCATGGGCAATGCCCGCCGCAAGCGTACCAATGGACTCCAACTTTTGAGCTTGCTGCAATTCCTTCTCAAGTCGAATTCGTTCTGCTTCCGCCTTTTTACGTGCAGTGATATCACGCATAACACATTGAATTATTTCTACTTTATCTCCTTTAATAATAGGATTGCCGGTTACCTCCACATAAAATGCCTCACTATCTTTGGGCTTAAAAAGAAATTCGATAGATGCTGGATTCTTATCAACACTAATTTGTTTAATTACTTCTAAAGCATGCATCAGTTCCTTTTTATTAGCAAAATATTTGAAAATAAAATTTCCAACTTCCTCTTCGGGCAAATATCCTGCAAATTCTTTTATAACAGGACTACAATATTCGAGTCTGCCAGCTGAAGAAACTCTCAATACAACATCTTTCAATCCCTCAGTTAATAATTTATATTTCTCTTCGCTCCCTCTAATAGCTACTTCCATCATCTTTCGCTCAGTTATGTCCTCTAAGCACACTAATACCATTCTCTTGTCTAAGACGCTAAGAGCTGTTGTTGATATAAGGAGAATACATTCCTTCTGTTTCTCGCTATGTATAAAAATAAGCCTGCCTTCTACTCGATAATGACTTTTACCAGTATTAAACGTATCTATTGTAAGATTACGTAATGTACATGTCTCACAAAATGGACTATAACCGCATTTTTTAGAAACATCAATCGAATATATACAACCAAGGGCGAAACACTCACAAATATTCATCATTTCATCAGCTGTATGTCCAGCAAATTCAACTGCAGCGCGGTTCACTTTACGAATACACCTATCATTGTCCACTAAAATCATTATAACCGGTGCATTATCGTAAATAGTTGAAAGCTCTATTTGACTTTCATGCAATAATTCCTCAGCCTCTTTTGCTTCTGCTAAAGCTTTTTCTGTTTCTTGTCTATTTTTTTCTGCATTGTATAACGCCTGACTTAATTCCGTTGCTTTCTGCCATTCAATTTCTGCAACAGCAGCCTTTGCTGCTTTTCTTCTCTCCCTTTCAAGTAAATCACTTAATGCTTCGACAAGTGCTTCTTTATTTTTATACATTGCAAATGTACTTACTGCAATGCCAAAAATGGGAAATATATAACTAAAAATCTTCATTATATGCGATATATCAAATTGAGCATCGTAAGACCGCTGAGAATGAATCATATACACGTGAGTAATGAAACCAAATATTATTGAACCTATCATAAACCACATAAATGGTGAATGCTGTTCCTCCTCTTTATAGACATGAATGTAAAAGAAAAAAGTTACAAGATAAATTAATGCTACGATAAAATCCACTGGTCGACTGATAATATATCCAGGGAAGATAAATCTTTGAATATTTGAATTAACAATAATCATTGCAGCTATTGCTAAAATAAAAAATCCTACAGCGTTACATTGTATTAGTTCTTTTTTTCTATTCTTTTTGGGCGATACTGATTTCCTCATAAACAAAGCTAAAATTAAGCATAGCACAAGAATTAATCTACCAGTCACATACGTACCTGTGAGAAAGTTATCTAGACCTATTTGCTTTTCCGTCCATAACCTATTGAAGGAAAATAGTGCACATACGAAATCCCCGGCACATTGCAAAGTAAACCCAATTGAAATCAAAAGAAAAAATCTTTGTCCATTCTCAAAAAAATGTACGAGAACTGTACCAGCAGCAACTAATGCAGTGAATGCTGCCCAAAATCCAAGTAATGCATGTACATCGCTATTTGATATCCATGTAGAAAAAATTGCCCATGGATAAAAAAATAATGGCACGATGAATAATGCTATCCATATCGTCCATTCTTTAATGGTAATTCTATTTTTCAATAATTGGTTTGGCATTTTATCTCTTGTTTTTACTCGCCTTATTCTACTTACTCACTAAGCCAATCTATTACCTGTGAACGTATAAACCGCCATTGATGCCCGACCTTTTTAGCAGGTATCTGACCCCCTCGTGCGTATTGATACAAAGCTTCTTTTGAAATGCGTAACAACTGACTCGCTTCTTCTAATGTTAAGATTTCTTCTTTTGCAACCATAAATTACACTCCTTATCTTTCAATAAAATTTATTAATTAATTTTTTTCCATAATTTGTTTAATTTCTATATATATTTGAAGTATAACAATTCTTATGCCTAAGTTATTAAAAAATACTTATTAATACAAATTATTGTTATCCAATGACTTATAACCCTAGATAATGGTATCTACTGGTATATAAAAGTAACAAATGTATACATAAAAATGGATTGTGCACATTATTATGTGCATTTCTATAGATCCAGGAAATGCATCCTAATATTTTCACATTTCTTTATTAATGAATAAATAATCTCCGGTTTTTATTTATTCCAAATTTATATGTTAGGGAAAATTTTACATTAATATTATTGATAGGATTTATTATTGGGGAGTTTAATATGCGGAAAAGCTATCTTTATGGTTGTTCCTTTTTTCAGTTCGCTCTCAATGTTAATATGGCCATTATATTGCGCCACAACACGTTTACAAAATGTTAGGCCAATTCCCATGCCGAATTGTTTAGTCGAATAAAAAGGAGTAAATATTTTCTCTAGCTCTTTCTTTTCAATGCCTGAACCTTGGTCAGTAAAAGATATCATAACATCCTGATTATCAAAATAGTCAGTATCGGTTACGGTACTTAAATTTACAGAAATATTTAACTCACCACCTTGAGGCATTGCTTCGACAGAATTATTAATTATATTATTAAAAACTTCATTCAACTCTTCTTTATCCCCTTTAATAAAAGCGGAGTTGACTTTATACAACGTTTGACATGTAACATTATGCTCAATAAAAAATGAACGCTTTGTCTCTACTATATCTGAAAGTAATGAAACAACATCAATACCTATCAGTTGTTCCTGTAATTTTTGCTTAAATGATGAAAACCTGCTGATCATAAGCTCCAGTCTTTTTACCTCATTCGTAAGATCCCCCTCTAATTCTTCATGCAATTTTGGTTCCTTGCGGCTTTTGTGAAAAAGCTGGGTTATGGTCTTAATAGATACAATTGCATTTTTAAGTTTATGGGCAATATTTGCTGCTGCATAGCCAAACATAACAAATCGTTGATTTTCATCTGCCTCCTTTAATTTCTTAGCCATATGATTAAATGAAATACAAAGTTTACCTATCTCATCTTTAGTTTTTGGAATCAAGTTAATATCATAATCCCGCCTCTCTATCTTACGACTCGCATCAGTCATTCGTTCCAAAGGTAAAGTTACCCTTCTTGCAACCCAGAAACTCAAAAGAATCGAAACTAATACGATTAAAACAATTGCTACTATTAAAAATATATAAGTAATACGCTTGAAATAATAAACTTCTTTGGCTTCTTGTACAATGCCCATACTAAAACCAAAATCTTCGATTAACGCATAATATATTATTTTTAGACTTTTACTCTCTTCATCAAAATATTCAAGAACACCGTTTATATTATGTATTAAATTATCGTAATAAGGCTTCGCATTGATCATCTCACCCTTAATCACTTTTTTCTTATCCCAATGTGAAATAAGTAGCCCTTCTCTAGTGGACACAAAAGCCTTTCCCGTTTTTCCAACGTGAATACTATCAACCACATCCCACAGCTTACTTAAGTTTACTTTTGCAAATAAAATCCCTTGCATACGATTAAGGTGAAAACAAGGAATTGCAATATTAAAAGCAGGAATGAAGTTATCGTCTATATATAACCGTGAAAGCGCACCCTCTCCACTGAGTGCTGACAAAAATATTTCCTTTTTATTATACTTTTGACTTATATCTACCTGAGCTGGAGAAGAAGATGTTACAGGCGTACCGGAAAGATCAATTAGTACTATCTCTTCAAACAAGGGCACATCAATCGATAATTTAACAAGTGCTATATGCTGCCGTTCTTTATCCCCAAACAAAGTACCCACTAACGAGGCATATGATTCTAAAATTTTATAGGGATTGCTCATAATAGATGAAATATCCTGAGCATAACCTTTCACTATCTCCCGCCTATTTTCAATTATTTCCTTGGTGAAATTTTTCTCAACCCTTACTAAAAAAACAAAACTTATGACTGTAAGAGGAATCAATGTAAAGCATAAAAGAAGGATCGCAAGCTTTATTGAAAGCCTGGATGATATTGGATCGAAAAATAATTTAATGACTTTTATCATACAATTTTAAAGGACAAGATGTTGATTATAACAAATTAAATATTCACCCTACTGGTTTTATCATCATAGGTAATTTGATTATCAAATAACCGTTGATATGATAAATTATTCTTGTAAAGTTCTTCATGACTTCCAGTACCGACAATAGCTCCGTTCTCAATTACTATTATTTTGTTTACATGTCTAATCGTTGAATGACGATGTGCTATAATAAATGTCGTGCGCCCCTTCATGAGATCATATAAAGCTCCTTGAATTATTGATTCTGCTCGAGAATCAATTGCAGATGTCGCTTCATCCAATATAAGAATCCGTGGATTTCTTAATATTGCACGTGCAATAGACAAACGCTGCCTTTGTCCGCGGGATAAGGTGATACCTCTTTCTCCTATTATCGTATCATACATCCTGGGAAATTGCTTAATAAATGTATGAGCGTGAGCATATCTAGCTGCTTCAATAACATCTTTATCTTTTCTTGACTGCACTCCATATAAAATGTTCTCACGAATAGTGCCTGTAAATAAAAAATCATCCTGAAGAACCATAGCAGTTTGCCGCCTGTATGAATCTAACTCTAATTTTATTAGATCCTGTCCATCAATGAATATCTTTCCCCCTGACGGATCATAAAACCGTAAAAGCAGATTGATTATTGTGGTTTTTCCAGCTCCGCTCGGTCCAACTAACGCGATAGTCTCCCCCTCTTCAACAGTAAAAGAAACATCATTCAATACAAAGTTATTCTCATGATATGCAAAACGCACATTTTCAAAAGAAACTCTTCCCTTTATATTTTTAAGAACAACTCCGCTCTTTACATCATTAACCTCAGACTCTTTTTTAAAAATTTCACCTATCCTTTCTAAAGAGGCAGCTGCTTCTTGAAAATAAGTATTTATACTAACAATATGAACAACTGGAGTAAACAGCATACCAATGTATGAATAAAAAGCAACCAATGCCCCTGCTGATAATTTTTTTGATAGAACCTCAAGAGCACCCAGATAAATCAAAATTGCTAATCCCAAAGACGTCATGAACTCTGAAAAAAGCCAAAGAAAAGTACTGAGTTTATGAGCATTCATAGTAGCCTGTAATAATGTACTTTGCTCCCTCTGGAATCTATGCTGTTCATAGTTATACAGAAAATACCCTTTCACAATTCGGATTCCCTGGAAAATTTCCCCTATCAATCCGCTTAAACGTGCGTTAGTCGAACGAATTGTTTTATTTTGATTCTTAAATTTCGGCATAAGCCGAAAATATACGATTCCAAAAAATGGAAAAAACATCAAAGAAAATAATGTGAGCTTAACATTAATAGCAAACACAACGCCAAGAATAATGATAAGACTTAAACAGGCTGATAAAAAATCAGCTATACCAAGAAAAAGAAATTGCTTAATAGCATCGGTGTCAGACATAATGCGAGAGATTATCTCACCCGTTGGTTTACGCTCAAGAAAGCTCAGGGAAAGTTTTTGAAAATGCAAATAAAGTTTTTCCCGTAGTTCACAAATGATCTTCTCAACAATAGAGTAGGTCTTATATTCCTTAAAATAATCCAGAAAAAATCTCAGGGTAAATGTCAAAAATAGTATGCCAATGATCATATGAAGAAAGTTATATTGTTTATTGGGGATGACATTATCAATAACTACTTTTATAACCCATGGGAAAATAAGATTTAAAAGGCTGACGAGAAAAGTGACGCAAACAATAAGCAGTATTATCCAATGATACTTTTTTATAAATAAATCATATAATTCTCTCTTCATATTAAAATTTCGTGGGTTTGCGTCTTTTATTTGTAGCTATCCGTGTAAAGCTGGCTCCTTAAAAGACTGCTTTTGCATTTTTTCATACTCAAGCCTGATTAGTTCGGGAATCATTCTATCCAGATTTCTCCTCTCACACCAAAGATTGTTAAAGTTTCCATGCCGTGTGTATGCCAAAAAACGGCATCCGCCGTTACAAATAGGCACATATGGACAAGTCTCCTCACACCTCTTCCATGCACGAATTTGTAAAAACTCATCATTTTTTTTATTATATTCCCTCTCCCTCACATCCCCAACGGAAAATTCAGGATATCCCACCATAGTCGGGCATTTGTAAATCAAACCATGAGGATCAATAACTACACCATCATCTTTAGTAACTAACATACAATGAATATACCCCGTTCCTGACGGCACTGGAAGTCCCCGCTTCATAACTTCACGACGCAACATAAGATTCATTTCAAAATAATCATCATCATATTTTTTTAAACATTTAGTCAATTCAACCGCACCGGGATTATTCTTAGGTCCGAATCGAGGCAATATAGGGCTGAATGCAATATCTTCAAGCTTTCTTAAAATCCCTTTCTCATCAAGATAATCAAGCAACCTGACCATTGCAGCAACATTTTCTTGGTCATAATTCCCTGATATTGAAACCTTAATATCTTTATCAATAATAGCCTCGATGTTATTCATTATACGCTCAAAAGTTTCTTCACCATTTATAAGCGGCCTTCTCTCATCATGTGAAGCCTTATCCCCGTCAACTGTAAATTGAACTCCCTTAAATCCAAGTTTTATCCATTCATCCACCTCATGTGGATCAATAAGGTAGCCGTTGGAAAGCATATCAAATGTATATTTGACACCGTTTGCCTCACACCACGGCCTTAATTGATGCGAAATATAGTATATGGGTTTCTTATTTACTAAAGGCTCCCCTCCATAATAGGTAATATTAATCCTTTTATATCCTCCTGATTTTATTTTATATTTAAACCATGAAATAACTTCATCACATGTTTGTTGCGAGAGATTCTTCTTATCCTTTGCACCTGCTTCATAACAATAAGAACATGCAAAATTACAATTTAAAGTCGTTAATAAAATAACTTCAAAATTCGTAATGTCGGTATTATTCTCTATTTGATTGAAATATTCTTCTAATAATCTTTTCTCTTCTTCGTCATCATTTACAACAATACCGTTCTCATGAAGTGCATCCAGAATTTCTTTGTTTCCGTTTTCAAAATCTTTACAATCAGGCAATTCATCAAGCGCTTGTTTAATCTCCTGATTAATAGAAATGAGCGCCTGAGTTCGTGTATTATACACAATATATTGTCCATGTTCGTTTAAATCCGGAATAATAATAGTAAAGTTTGATTTACGCATAATAATTCCTTTTTTAAATTATATGTAAACATTTAAAAGTTTTTTTATCTATATACAATAATCCCTACGTTTAAACATAAACACTTCTCCTCTTAAATTAAAAACGTACAGATTGAAATGAAACCAGCAAGCGAAATAGATTTAAAAAATGGCAATTATGATTTCTTCTCTATAAAGTAAATGGCCCGGGCACATTTAACTTAAAGAACATACTTCTTAGTAGTTAACTTAATTCGGAAGGCGACGTCGAAAAGCACCTGGAATACAGCATCCCCTAGTTGTTGCATTGCGAGCATCATCCGAACCCTTTCTCATAATTACCAATTTCATATTTTCATCACCTCCTTTCTTAATGAAATAGTTAAATAATTTATCAGTTCATTAATTGGGTTATTTTTCAATTATTCAACACTGCCAACGGTTTTTTAACTTGATTATTGCTTAACATAAAAATCTTTTATAGCATACGTAGGCATATCTTTTGAAAAATATGCATCAGTATTTTTGAATTGCCTTCTGACGGCATGAAAATCATAATGAAAAAATAAAAAACATGCAGGTTGGTCTTC
>CAZLCT010000060.1:0-15402 GCA_964558015.1 uncultured bacterium
AATCGTACATGATTATCTTAACCAATACGGTGGAGCGGAGAGGTGCCTTGAAGTATTCCATGAACTCTTTCCGCGTGCGCCGGTTTTTACTCTTGTTTACAATAAGGATAAACTTCCCCAGTACAGAGGGTGGGATATACGCCCTTCAATGCTTCAGAATTTTCCCTTTATCCAACGTCACTATAAATATTATTTCCCCTGGTTTCCGTGGGTAGTGAAAACATTTCCATTAAAGAAATTTGATCTGGTTATCTCAGTCTCTCATGCGTGGGTTAAAGGCATAAGCACTGCACATGTGCCGCATGTGGCATTCTGTCTTACACCTGTGAGGTATGCGTGGGACTTGTATGAAGAATATATGTCATACGAATATATTCCTCCTCTGGGTAAAAAGGTTCTTCCGTTTCTTGCCTGGATGTTACGCCGATGGGACAGGCGTCATGCGCGGCGCATAAATCATTTCATTGCTATTTCAAAGACTGTTCAGGATAGGATTAAAAACTACTATGACTGCCCGTCAACTGTAATCTATCCGCCGGTTAATACATCCTTTTATAATCTTGACCCTTTAGTAAAACGTGAAGATTTTTACATGACAGTCTCACGCCTTAAAGCTTACAAACGTATTGATTTGATTGTTGAGGCTTTCAATCAACTGGGATTTCCGTTAAAAGTAGTGGGCAGCGGCACTGAACTCGGAAGTTTAATGAAACGTGCCCGTGATAACGTGAGCTTCTACACAGATTTATCAGATGATGAGGTGCGTTCCTTTTATCAGCGTGCAAAAGGTTTTGTGTTTGCAGGCAGGGAAGATTTTGGAATTGTGAATGCCGAGGCAAACTCATGCGGACTGCCTGTAATTGCATACGGCCAAGGAGGGGCAGGGGAAGTAGTAAAGGACGGAGTTAACGGGGTTATTTTTGAAGAACAAAAAGAAGAGAGCCTTATAGAAGCAATAAGGCGTTTTGAAGGTATGACCTTCGATGCCGAGAAGGTGCGTAACTCTTCCCTGAGGTTTGACAGGAATGCTTTTAAACGCCGTTTTATTAATTACATAAATGAAGCACTCCATAAAGAGGAACTATGATTAAAGTACTAAAACGCGGTTCGGTAATATTCCGTGAATGGAAGATTATCAAAAATTTAACAATCCGCAATATTAAAATCAAGTATAAAGGAACCTGGCTGGGATTTTTTTGGGTTATTCTTCAGCCCCTCTGTACCATACTCATCCTCTATTTCGTATTTTCTCACGTCATGCGCATGGACATAGAAAAGTTTCCTTTGTTTCTGTGCGCGGGGGTCTTGCCATGGACGTTTTTTGCAAGTTCTTTGGTTGAAGCTACGGGTTCAGTGATTACTAACAGTAATCTTGTGCTCAAGGTGAATTTCCCTCTTGAGATATTGCCACTTTCATATTGCCTGAGTAATTTATTTGATTTTATTTTTTCACTCGTTATATTGATGCCCATACTTTATTTTTTCGGCATACATATACCGGTTTATTATCTTGTCTTTCTTATTCCTATAATAATATTTCATCTTTTTTTTGTTGCGGGATTATCTTTTTTATTTAGTGTGGCTCATGTTTTTTATAAAGATGTGGGGCATTTATTATCGGTCGTGCTTATGTTCTGGTTTTATTTAACCCCGATTTTTTATTCTATAGATCATCTCTCGGATAAGATTAAATTATTTTATTCGTTTAATCCTATGATGCATTTTATAAATGCTTATCGAGAAATACTGTTTTCCGTTTCATTGCCTGGCGTGATGTTATACGCCAAAATAATGGCAATAGGAGTTTTCTTTTTATTCCTAGGATGGATAGTCTTTATGGCAAAAGAGAAGAGTATGGTTAAGGAGCTTTGATATATAGCTCATGGCTCATAGTAAAAAAATAATTGTTGCGGGTTTTGGGTTACGAGTCACGGGTTTTAAAAAAACACGCGACACGTAACTCGTAACTCGTAACTTGTATTGAGTGAATCTATGAGCCATGAGCAATGAGCAATAAACAAAATCATATAATATAAAATTATTGAAATATGAATAAGATAATATTAAACAATACTAAACAAACAAATTCTGCTGTTACGTTAAGAGGAGTGGGTGAGAAGTATAATATTTACAGCTATAAGCTCGACAGTATAAAAGAAAAACTCCTCAAAGGAATGTCTCTGGGCAGGGGAATCAGAAAACAGTTGTGGGCACTGGATGATATCAGCCTGGATATAAAAAAGGGGGAGGTCATAGGGGTTATCGGTGAGAACGGCTCTGGAAAAACCACGCTCTTAAAACTTATCGCAGGTATATTAAAGCCTGATAAAGGCAGTGTACATATCAACGGCTCTGTTGCCGCTATCTTACAGTTGGGTGTAGGATTCCAGCGTGACCTTACGGGGCGTGAAAACATATATCTTAACAGTGCCATGCTGGGCATTGATACCAGTGTGATAGATAAGCGCCTTAATGACATTATTTCATTTGCCGAGCTTGAGGATTTCATTGATATGCCTCTTAAGAGTTATTCAAGCGGCATGGAAATGCGTTTGGGTTTCAGTATAGCAGTAAATGTGGACCCTGATATTTTACTTATCGATGAAGTATTAATCATCGGCGATGAAGCATTCCAGCGAAAATGTATTCAGCAGATAGAAGAATTTAAAGCAAGAGGCAAAACAATAATAATAGTCTCCCACAGTATGGGGCTGATAAAGCAGATGTGCGACCGCACCTTTCTCTTGCGCAGGGGAAAAATTATTTCCCACGGCAACACGCGTGACGTTATCAATTATTATTATCAATGTTCGGGGAGAAGGGAAGGCATAACTTTACTTTCTGATAATGATGTTGAAATTATTTTTAATAACGGCCGCCAGTTTGTTTTCTGGAAAAAACAGTCCATCACTCCTGATCCCGGTATGTATTTATCAATAACCGAAGGTGAGAATGAATATTTTTCTTTCCAGGCCAAATGGAAAGTAAAAAAGAGCTCACCCACTTTGTTCGAGGCTGAAGGATTGCTGCCTTCAACTTCTTCCTCCATTTTGTGGAAAACATATTTTGGAAGCGGGGGCAAGATTTCATTTGAAATAAACGTTCAGTCTTTGGGCAAAAAGAGTAATTGTAAACTTATAACTATGCTCGAAGGTGAATATAAGTCCTGGTTCTCCAATACAAAGCAGGGATTTTTTACAGAGCCTCATCTTGGCAATGAGAAGCGCATATATTCCTCTCCTCACAGGGAAGATGATTTTCTGGGTGTCGATGTTATAGAAAGTGATCAAGGCATTATTCCGGGAATGAGTTTTGAACTTACGGGAGAAGAAAGTGTTGCCTCGTTTTACCGCCATAGTGTAAGTGAAGCAGCTCATTCCATAGAATTCAATATGGAGCAGGATGAGTATGAGGATTTAGTTATTAAAGGCGGTGTTTCGTTATTTACCGATACGGAAAAAGTCGCTCGAACAATAGAAGATATTCGGGATAAGGCAACAATTGAGAATGATTTTCTCAAAGTCTTTTTTGATGATTATGAAAATTCTATCAGTGTATCTTATAAGGATAAAAAAATATCAATAGGCGAAGGCCTTTACGGTTCGGTGTTTTTTGATAATGTCTGGCATAACCTTTCCACCTTTAAGTGGATGATGGAGAAAGTTTCCTCAGGCCGCATGAAGCTTTCTGTAACAAAACACGGTATTCCTATTAGGCAGGAATGGACTTTTGAAATAAATGAAACTAATTTAGATGTTTCAGTCGAGGCAAGGGGAGCTCATGATACAGATTTATTCCAGCAGCAGTTAGTCTTTTTTGTTAATGAATCATACAAAGAATGGCTTTGTGATGTAGACGGGGGGGAGTGTCCGGATTCTTTTAACCTTTCATCATGGGGGGAAATTCCTCTGCCTCCTGATAAAGCACCTGAGTTTTTTGCCCTTGTGCCGGCCGATAAGCATATGCCGGCTGTTATTTCCACTTCGTTAGATATGGAAGGTTCTTTAGAAGCTCAGCTTTATCTTTATAATGTAATGCAGCCTGAACGCGGCCGAGCAATAAGTTATTTATCAAGCGGTTTATCATCCCATTCTGCATTTCACATACAGTTTGATTTCATTTCCTCTGATGCAATAGATGAGATAGTGGGCGGGATTTTTGCCTTACATGTGCTTGAACTTTTAGTCAAACTCAAAAACCATTCTGTTAGTTCCGGTGCGCTGATTATTCTCTTCTGGGATAAATCAGTGCGTATTTTTTACCATGGGGAGGAGATTACATCCGGAGCCGGACTTTACAGTTCATTGCGGCATAAACACCTCTGGTATGATTCAACAACCTGTGAATGGCAGTATGAGAAGACATCACACGAGAAAATGAAATTAATCGGAACTGTTAAGGATACGGGTATCAGGCAGGAATGGTTTCTTGATGTTAAGGAGGATGCGTTTAGTATTAATCTTAAAATAGATGCTCCTAAGGCGCAAAAATTTTCCCAGCCTCAAATTGTATTATTGATGAATAAAGAATACAACGAGTGGTTTTATAATGAAGAGGCCGGCCTTTGCGGTGATTTCAGCCACAAAGCACCGTGGGAGGAAATACCTATTCCCAATGAAAAGGCCATTGATTTTTTCTCACTCACCTCTCATGATGAATCTATACCGTCAGTTTTGTTGACTGAGAAGGGCTCCTCGGAGGGTAAAAAACTTTTTCTTTATAATACAGTCGAGTCTCTTGCTGCGCGTGCACTAAATTATATTTCCAATAAATCTACCTCATCTGAAACATTTCATCTAAATTTTGATTTTGTAAATAAAAAATTTATGCAGGACTTTGTCCATGCAATTATGGGGTTGCGCATAATCGAGCTAATGCGCCTCATAGAGTCTCACAGTATAACTCAAGGGCCCTTAAGGGTTCTTTTCCTGAATCAATGTTTAAGGATTTTTTATGAGGCAGAAGAGATAACCGGAGGCGACGGTTTGTATGGTTCGTTGAGGTGCAATAAATTTTTATACAATTCACAGACTCTCACTTGGGAGTATGAGAAGATATCACAGGATAAGATGAAGATAAGCAGTACTATTAATGATGTAGGCGTGAAGCAGGAGTGGCTGCTTGCTATAAAGAAGGGCGCGTTGGAGTTAAACGCACGAATTGATGCTCAGGGGGAGGTTACATTTTCTCAGCCTCAGTTTGTGTGTTCAATAAATAAAGAATATGAAAGATGGTTTTTAAATTCTGATGAGGGAATATGTCCTGATTTTAATTATAAAACTCCGTGGGAGGAAGTACCTCTGCCTTCCGGTAATGCGTTTGAATTTTTTGCCGTCTCTTACAGGGGTGAAAATAAGCCGGCACTCATTTTAATTGACAGCAATAAAAATCCCCAGGCCAAACTTACTCTTTCTAATACTATTTATCCCGAGGAAGCACGAACTATTAATTATACGGCCGATACATATTCATCTCATGAGGAATTCAGGCTTAGGTTTGAATTTATTAAACAAGAATCCCTGCAGGAAATAGTTCACTCGAAGGTGAAAAAGAGCTTAGATGAGCGCAGTATAGCAGCTGGTCCCATTAAGGTGCTTTGTGAAGGAGGTAATATAAAAATTATTTACTCAGGTGAGGAACTGAGCGGCGGCGTGGGTTTGTACAGCTCACTCCAATATAATAATGTATGGTATAACTCGAATGCTGTTATATGGCAGCAGGAGAAAGTATCTGAAGGTAGTATAAAATTACGGGGAAATATAAAAAACACCTCCATACACCAGGAGTGGCTCATTGAGGTAGGGAATGACGCTCTTGATGTTCACGTTGCAATTAATGCTCCCGAGGATGTTTTCTTTTCTAAGCCACAGCTCGTTTTCTTGGCCAATAAGAATTATGATGAGTGGCTGTATAATACAGAAAGAGGAGTCTGCCCTAAGTTCAGCCGGAATATGAAATGGGAAGAGATTCCTTTGCCCAATGATAGAGATTTAGATTTTTTCACACTCAATGCAAGCACCAAGCCGTATCCTGCAATCGTGTTTACCCCTCTGGATGAGCCAGGCCCTGAGGCTCAAACTAAGAGCCTCGAAGGGGCAGAAAAATCTCTTGATGAGGATGCCTCTTTGAGCGATTTTAATGAACGGATGAAAAAACTCTCACTGCACAATACAGCCGAGCACGGAAGGGTGAGGGCCATAAGTTATATTTCGGATACAAGTCTGGCAAAAGAGAGCTTCCACGTAAGGTTTAATTTTATTCCTAAAGAGACAATGAATGATATAGTGCGTGCCATAAGCGCTCTTCAGGTGATAAAGATTCTTGCCTTTATCCGCTCATCACGTATTTCATCGGGGCCTTTACAGGTGTTTTTTGACGGAAAGAGAATCAAGATTTTTTATAAAGAGCGAGAGGTTACGGGTGATAAAGGGCTCTTTAGTTCATTAAGGCATAAAAATATTTTATACAATTCATCAGCCGGTGAGTTAAAGAGTGAGAAGATCTCACCTACCAAGATGAAACTTTTTAATACGTTCGGCACTACATCGATAAAACAGGAATGGATCTTAGAAATAAGTGATGATTCCCTAGACGTTAAAGTAGAGATTGATGCTCAGCGGGACTGCACTTTTTCGCAGCCCCAGCTTGTTTTGCTCGTGAGTGAGGATTACAGCGAATGGTTTTATAATACGGAGCGCGGTATTTGTTCCCGCTTTTCACCAAAAATGAAATGGGAGGAAAATCCTCTGCCCAATGAAGGGGCTTGTGATTTTTTTGCGCTTTCCTCAGGCCGCAAAAACATTCCGGCCATTATTTTTACTGACTGCAATAAAAACGTTAACGCAAAACTGTCACTTTATAATTCCGTAGAAAATGGAAAGACGCGCGCCATAAGTTATGTTTCCACTCTCGAGACATCACATGAGTCTTTTCATGTGGAGTTTATTTTTACTGCACAGGATTTGCTCGAGGAGAGAGTACGCTCAACGGTCAAATCAGCAATTGAGTCCTGTACAATTTCATCCGGGCCTCTCGAGGTTATTTTTGAAGAGCGCAGAGTTAGGATTTTGTATGAAGATAAAGAAATTACACAGGGGTCAGGTTTTTATAGCTCATTGCGTTGTAATAACTTTTTATATAACTCATCATCTGGTGAATGGGTTCGTGAAAAATTATCCCCGAAAAAGATGAAACTCAGGAACTCAATTAAGAATACAGGCATAAATCAGGAATGGATTTTTGAATTGTCTGAGTTCGGATTGGAAGTGAGTGTCCAGATCAGTTCAGAGGATAATACAACTTTTTCACAGCCCCAGCTGGTTTTATTGGCAAACGGCGAATACGGGGAGTGGGTTTACAATACAAACAGCGGCAAGTGCACAGATTTTGACAGGAGAAAGCCCTGGGATGAAATTCCTATTTCAAATAATGCAGAACTTAAATTTTTTGCTCTTAAGAATCAGGCGAAAGCAATGCCGGCACTTGTTTTTACTGACCCTTCAAAGACAAGGGATGCCCTTTTGTCTCTTTATAATACTGTACAGCAGGGCAACGCACGTGCCTTGAGCTATACAAAAAATGTATTTTCATCCCGTGAAGTGTTTAAGTTGCGTTTCGATTTTATCACTGATGAGACCTTGGGCGAGTTGGAGGATACTTTATTTATCTTAGAAACGTTAGAGGTCTTGACTGAGCTTTACTCGAGGACCATTACATCAGGCCGCCTTCAGGTATTTTTCGAAGAAAGAGCTATTAAAATTTTTCATAACGGGCGTGAGATAACAGGGAGTTCCGGACTCTACAGTTCTCTTCAGTACAACGGCATATGGCACAACTCATCAACCGTTACCTGGAGAAAAGAGAAGCTCTCAGCCAGGAAAATGAAGCTGAGGAGTAAAATGATAAATGATGAGCTGGAAGAGGAATGGTTGCTTGAGGTTAAAGACTCGTCCATTGATGTTTTCCTCACCATGCAAGCTTCTGGCAATATGAGTTTTTCACAGCCTCAGCTTGTTCTTTTGGTAGGCAAAGATTACACGAAGTGGTTTTATAATGTTGATGAAGGCACGTGCGGTGATTTTGACCCGAAAACTCTATGGGATGAAATTCCCCTGCCGTCTCATGTGGCATTGGATTTCTTTGCTGTCTCATCCGATGAGAGGAATGTACCTGCTTTGGTTTTTAATGATTGTGAGAATATCCCCTCAACAAAACTTACCTTTCATAATTCTCTTCAGCACGGCAAGGTGCGTGCGATAAGTTATATAGTGAATACCTATACATCATCTCAGAAGTTTCATGTTCGTTTTGATTTGGCTAACAAGAGTGAATTGTCCAGGAGGGTTGAGTCCATAACTAAAAATCGTCTCTCATCCAGTGTTATATCATCAGGTCCTCTTGAGGTATTATTCGAAGAACGAGGGGTGAAAATAATATACGAATCAAAAGAGGTTACAAGTGGCGCGGGTTTTTATAATTCTTTTCTTTATAATAATATCTGGTATAACTCGTCAACTTATAAGTGGCAGCATGAGAAAATATCCCAGAACAAGATGAAATTATCCGCCATTTTAAAGAATGTAGATATCAGGCAGGAATGGGTTTTTGAGATAAAAGACCGTACTCTCCTGATTCGTGGTGACATACAATCTGCCGGAGAGCTTCAGTTTTCACGGCCTCAGATTGTTTTTCTAATAGATAAAAAATACATAAATTGGTTTTATAATACTTCATCCGGAACATGCCCTGCGTTCAATCAAAAAGAGCCTTGGGAGGAGATTGAGCTGCCAAAGAGAGAGGCCCTTGACTTTTTTGCTCTGGGGGTGAAGAAAAAAGACTCACCCGTTTTGCTTTTTACTGATAAAACTAAAAACGTAAATTCAGTGACCTCTTTTTATAATACAACACAGGAGGGCAATGCCAGGGCCATTAGTTATGCTAAGAGCACATCATCGTCTCATGAGTCGTTCGAGTTATGTTTTGATTTTACTGAGATGGAAGTAATAGATGAGCTCAGAGAGACATTATTTCTGATACAGGCAGCAGAATTTCTAGCCGAATTTTATTTGAAAATTATTTCACGCGGCAGTTTAAAAGTCCTGTTTGATGAGGGCTCAATCAGGGTATTCTATGACGGAAAAATGCTTACGCGCGGAGCGGGGATTTATAGTTTACTGCAGAGTGAAAATGTCTGGCATAATTCATCTACAGTTCCTTGGCAGTGTGAGAAAATATCCCAGGATAAAATGAAATTAACCATTGCCACAGCCCGCTCAGCCGTTATGCAAGAGTGGATTATTGAAGCCCAGGATAATGCTTTGTGCGTTAATGTCAGAATCAATGCACGGGGAGGGGCGAGTTTTTCTCAATGCCAGATTGTTTTATCGGCTGATAAAAATTACAGCGAGTGGTTTTATAATATTGAACGCGGAAGGTGTGGAGATTTTCATAAAGAAATATCCTGGGAGGAGATTCCACTGCCCGGCGTAGGGGGTAGGGGCGATTTTTTTGCGGTTGCTTCAGAAGAGAAAAATATGCCGGCTTTAGTTTTTACTTCATTTGATGAAAATAATAATTCCGATAAAAGGATAGCGCTTTACAATTCAATACAGAAAGAAAAGACGCGCGCGATAAGTTATATGTCGGATATAAGTTCTTCGGATGTTTCCTTCTCTATAAAATATGATTTTATTGAGCGAAAGGCGGCCGAAGATATTGTGCGTTTCATTAAGGCCTTAAGTATTATTGAGGCCATAAGGACTCTAGAGTCACACAGTATAATTTCGGGCCCTCTTCATGTTGTTTTCGAGGAGCGGAGCTTAAGGGTGATTTATAAGAATGAGGAGATAACGAGTGGCGTGGGCTTATACAGCTCCTTTAGCCATAACAATTTTATTTATAATACTTCCGCTTATACATGGAAGCATGAGAAGCTCTCAGCCACCAAGATGAAGTTAGTACATGCAATAGAAAGTATTGGAATCATGCAGGAATGGATTTTTGAAGCAAGAGACGATTCCCTCGATATTACCGCTAACATAGATTCACCCCGTGAGGTTCTTTTCTCACAGCCTCAGATGGTTTTGTTAGTCAAGGACTCATATAACAGGTGGATTTATAATATTGAAGAAGGCTCATGCCCTGATTTTAATTATGCGCTTCCTTGGGAAGAAGTGCCCATTCCTAATGATGAGCCCATGGCCTTTTTTGCTATGAGAGCAGTTGATGGAAATAAACCCGTTATGCTTTTTACCCCTCTTGAGAAAACCTCCGGCCCTGATTTAGCGTCTGATAATGTCACGGTGTCTTTTTATAATACTGTTCAGCAGGATAAGGCGCGTGCCCTAAGCTATACGGCTAATACATATTCCTCGCATGAGGCTTTTCATGTGCGTTTAAGCTTTATATCCTCGGACGTTCTGGATAAGATTAAGAGTGAATTTTTTACCCTCAAGATGCTGTCGGTTTTATCAGAACTTTATTCACGAACCATAACATCAGATGAGCTGCAGGTGTTTTTTGATGAGGGGCAGATTAGAATATTCTCAGGAAGCAATGAAGTCACAGCAAGCGAGGGGGTGTACTTGTCTTTACAATATAACAATAGATGGTATAACTCATCAGTGGTAGTGCTGGATCGCGAGAAAAGATCACCTCGGCAGATGAAACTCAAAGGCAAATTAAAAAATACTGAGATCAGCCTGGAGTTGGAATTTTCCTTAAAAAAGTCCAAGCTCGATCTTAAGGCGAGTCTTGAGGCTCCCCAAACCAAGACTTTTTCACAGTCTCAACTCGTTTTCCTTCTAAATAGTGAATATAATGAGTGGTTTTATGATGTTGATAGGGGAGAATGTTTTGATTTTCATGATAATTCTATGTGGGAAGAGATTCCTCTGCCAAGTGAGGGGGAAGGTAAATTTTTTGCCCTTGCTCCCTCAAGCCGAAACCGCCCGGCTGTTGTTTTTAAAGATTGCAGTGATAATAATCAAGTGAAATTATCGCTTCATAATACGACACAGCATGGAGCATCACGCGCAGTAAGTTATCAAATCGAGTCCTCATCTTCAAAGGCATTTTTTAATGTAGAGTTTGATTTATGCTCAAGAGGGGAACTGGATAGCCTGCTTAAGTCTTTGGTTGCGTCTGATGATGAGTCGCGCAGTATTTCATCCGGTCCACTCAAAGTTTTTTGTGAGGAAAGGAGAATACGGGTATTTTATGAAGACCAGGAGATAACAGACAGCGTAGGCTTTTATAGTTCACTGCAGTGTAATAATATCTGGTATAACTCATCCACCGGAAGATGGAGGTGGGAGAAACTCTCGCCTAAGCGGATGAGGTTGACTAATTCCGCACATGCTGCTGATATAGACCAGGAATGGATCCTTGAGGCGCATGATAATTCCCTTGAGGTTTTAGTTACTATAGATGCCCGTGGAGAGGCTACCTTTTTTGAGCCTCAGCTGGTTTTGCTTGCAAATAATAAATACAACCAGTGGTTTTTAAATACTGAGCATGGAGAGTGTTTTGATTTTAAACCTAATGTTTCATCTGAGGAAATACCTATGCCGAATGACGCACCGGTTGATTTTTTTGCGGTTACTGACGGGAGAGGAAAGGCTCCGTCCCTTCTTTTTACCGATTGTAAAAATAATCCGTCTGCCAAGATTTCTCTTCATAACGTTACTCAACAGGGGAAGGTGCGTGCGGTTAATTATGTGCTGGATACTTATTCCTCTCATGAGGTTTTTCATGTGCGTTTTGATTTTCTTAAACAGGACATCATATATGATATCTCCAATACGTTATTTACCCTTCAGGCAATAGACCTGATGGAGAAGCTTTTTTCATATAACATATCATCCGGTGCGCTCCAGGTTTTATTCGAGGAGCAGCGCGTGAGGATTTTTTATGAATCAGAAGAGATAACAAGCGGCATAGGCCTTTACAGTTCGCTTTATTGTGATGAGGTTTGGTATAACTCAAGCGGATTGAGGTGGAAGCGTGAGAAGATATCTTCAAATAAGATGAAAATATATGCTTCCCTAAGGAATGAGACTATTCTGCAGGAATGGATTTTCGAGATAAATGATAATGTATTGGAAATAAACGGGAATGTTGATGCTAAGGAAGAGGCTCTTAGTTTTTCACAGCCCCAGTTTGTTTTGATGGCAAATAAAGATTACAGCGATTGGCTTTATAATACTGAGAGGGGAACATGTGCGGAGTTCAGTCATAATGTAGGGCTTGAGGAGATTGCCCTGCCTAATAACAAACGGTTGGACTTTTTTGCTTTGACATCAAAGGATAAGGATATACCGGCTTTAGTTTTTACAGATTGTGAGAGGAACACCCAGGCAAAACTCTCGCTTTATAATAACCTGCATCAGGGACGCGGTCGTGCAATAAATTATTTAATAAATACCTTTACCTCTCATGAGGAATTCAAACTGAGATTTAGTTTTGTCAGAAAACCTCAATTGAATGCTACTGTTAAGTCTATGATACAGTCAAACCTTGCCTCCCGTTCTATAGCATCAGGCGATCTTCAGATATTTTTTGAAGAAGACAGGATAAAGGTTCTTTATAAGAAGAAAGAGGTTACCGAAGGAGCAGGTTTTTATACCTCGTTTCAGTGTAATAATATCTGGTATAACTCTTTGACCGCCAAATGGGAGATGGAAAAGTTATCCCGGCAAAGAATGCAGTTGACGAGCAGAATGCGTGATACAGCTATAAATCAAAAGGTGATTTTCCAGGTGAGTGATAAAGGATTGGACGTTTCGATATTAATAACTGCCCCTCCTCATGCGGGGGTACGTTTTTTTCAGCCGCAGTTTGTTCTATTGATAAAAGAGTATTATAAAAACTGGTATTTTAACCGTGAACACGGAACTTGCTCTGATTTTGACCAGACTGTTCCATGGGAGGAAATTCCTCTGCCCGGTGACGTGAACATTGATTTTTTTGCTATTTCCCCTCAAAGCTCGAATGTGCCGGCTATTCTTTTCACGCCAGAGGAGAAAACGTCTAGTGAGGATGAGGCCGAACTAAAGAGCGGAGTTCGAGTGAAAGAGGGAGGCAAAGTTTCACGGGCAAAATTATCTCTCAGTAATACTATTCAGCAGGGTATGTCCCGTGCTGTGAGTTATATGATAAATACTTTTTCTTCCCAGGAGAGTTTCCTTGCGCATTTTGATTTTGTGGAGACAAAAGAGTTGCCTTCTCTCCTTCAGTCTAAGATTGCAGCATCGCGCGAGGTAAGGACGATTGCCTCCGGCCCATGCAGTGTATTTTTTGAAGATGAAAGCATAAGGATATTTTATAACGGCCAGGAAATGAGTTCGGGTGTAGGTTTGTACAGTCTCTTACGCAGTAATAACCTTTGGCATAACTCATCAACGATTGAGTGGGCCAGGGAGAAGATATCGTCTGATAAAATGAAGATCACCGGGAGTTTTAAAAATACTTCCATAAAACAGGAATGGATTCTTCAAGTTTCAGATTCTGCCCTGGAAGTGAAGGTTTCAATAGATGCCCCTGATACAGCCGGCTTTTCACAGCCCCAGATTGTTTTACTCACTCAGGCAAATTATAACGAATGGTTTTATAATCTTACCTCAGGCGTGTGTTCTGATTTTAATCAGAGTATTCCCTGGGAAGAGATACAGCTTCCGCAGGATGAGGAAAATACATTCTTTGCCCTCGCTGCTGGGGAAGAAAACCTTTGCCCGTTTGTATTCTTAAATTATAAGGTTAATACTTACGGTAAACTTTCGCTCCATAATACCATTCAAGAGAAAAGCGCCCGAGCCATAACCTATATATCAAACCGAACAGCGTCTCATGAAGTATTCCATGTACGTTTTCAGTTTGTTGATAGACAGATGATACAAGATGTAATCCGCACCTTATATGCAATTCGTATTATTGAGATAATCAAGTGTGCAGAAGCACACAGCATATCTTCCGGTCCTCTCAGAATACTGTTTGATGAGAAAATAATACGGGCGTTTTACAATGGAGAGGAAATAACGGATGAGATGGGTTTATCAAGTTCGGTGCTGAGTAATACTATTTGGTACGATGCTTTATCATTTGTATGGGAATGGGAGAGAGTGTCTTCTGGCGCTATGAAAGTTCAGGCGCATTCGAAGAATGAAGCTATCCGGCAGACCTGGATGCTTGAGCTAAAGGATGATACATTAAATATGAAACTCGATATTTCTAACATTTTTCCCATATCCAGGGCCCAGATGTTTTTTTCACTTCGTGAGGATTATAAAAAGTGGTTCTATAATGAAGCGGAGGGAGAATACGGAGATCTTAAGGAGAGCTCTTTGTGGGAGAAGGTATTTGTGCCCAATGAGAGTCAATCTCAATTTTTTGGCCTCGTGAATGTGAAAGCTAATGAGCCAAATCTTTTCCTCACTAATACATCTCCTGCTCCGGGAGGAATTCATTTTCGAAAAGATGCTTCTGTACGTCATGCCTTAGAGCTTATATGGGAACCGGGCGCGGTCAAATCAGGAGAAGTTTATAATTTTACCGCCTCTTTTTCGGTTGCCTTTTTTAACCGCAGTGTTCTTCAAGAGGCTATTTTAAAGAGAAGAGAGGAACTTAAAAAGGAGCTTGAGACAGAGCTGGCCTCAAGAACGCTGGAAAATGATTATACAAAAATTGAATTTAACAAAGGTGAATTTGCTCTTTATTCACAAAATAAAATGTTAACAGCCTCACACGGGCTTCATACCAGTTTTTCCATAGATGACGGCTCAAATACTATTATAACTTTCAATTGGGCGGTGGGAAAAATAAAAGATAATATTCTTGAATGTACAGGAACCTCGCAAAAATATAATATGACGCAAAAGTGGCAGTTGCATCTTAATGAAGATAAGATTGATGTTTCTTTCTCTCTTTCTTCAAAAGAAAGTGCGGTTGAGATAAAGGATTTTGAGCTGGGGTGCATTTTTAGGGATTTTTATTCGAAATGGCTGATTGATATTGTGCAGGATGCCTTTACTAAAGTCCGCGAGGGATATTCGTGGGAGGATGTTCCCCTTCAGCTGATTGATTACCCTCAATTGATAGGCTTGCGCAAGGGAGATAATTGTCCGGATGTTCTTATTAGGGATTTTCCAAATGACTTGTTGATACCAATAGTAAGAAATTCCAATGATATACTCAAGTGGCGCTCTCTTAATCTATGTAAAGAATCTTTAACCATAACTCCTAAGAAAGATTTTGCGTTTTCTTTTTCTATCAGTTTATTTAATCCTAAGAAAGCAGACGATGTTATAGAATCCGAGATAAATAAACGTACGATAGAGAAGGGCAAAATGAAACTTTTCTTTTATGATAAACATATTCAGATTTCAGTGAACGGCCGCGTTCTAACTT
>CAZLCT010000061.1:0-15391 GCA_964558015.1 uncultured bacterium
CGGCAACAAATACAATTTTATTAACTTTTTTACTCAATCGGCTAAATAATTACGGTTTTCTTTTTGAGGTCAGTTACTTCTTTTTCAAGGGCATTGTTTTTGCGTTCTAAGTCGAGAATAATTTCAATCAGTTCTTCTTTGGTTTTTTCGCAATATTGTATCGTTGCCATATTAACAATACGGCAACAAATACAATTTTATTAACTTTTTTACTCAATCGGCTAAATAATTACTTTTTACTCAATCGGCTAAATAATTACTATGGTAGGGAGTATTTTTTTTGTTGACATAAAGGAATGATTACTATATAGTAATCACTATGAAGAACAAATCTGCCTTAGAATCTTTTAAGCAAAAGTGCAGGGATAGCAATTTAAGAATTACTCCTCAACGTATTGCAATATTCCAAGAATTGGTAAATGATTATAGCCATCCGTGCGCAGATGATGTTTATAGGAAAATTGTAAAAAAAAATCCCAATATATCATTCGATACAGTAAATAGAACGCTTTTGCTATTTGCTAATCAAGGCATGATAAAGTTTGCTGAAAGTTACGGTAAAACAAAACGATTTGACCCTGATGTTGAAAGTCACCATCATTTATGCTGTATTCGATGTGGCCGCATAATTGATTTTTATAATAAAGAGTATGATGAAATCAAAATTCCAAACAGCATTAAAAATAAATATACCGTCTTTGGAAAGAGAGTAGTTATTGAAGGGTTATGCGATAAATGTAAAACAAAAAATAAAGTAAAAGGAAATAGTTATGGAACAGAATAATTGTTGCCCAAGAACACATATGCCTGTAATTGGAGAGGTTGCTCCTTCATTCGAGGCAGATACAACGCAGGGACACATTAAATTCCCGGAAGACTATAAAGGTAAATGGGTGATTTTGTTTAGTCATCCTGCTGACTTTACACCTGTTTGTACAACGGAATTTATGACGTTTGCATCCATGGAAAAAGAATTTGAAGCGTTAAACTGTAAGCTTATAGGTCTTTCCATTGACAGTCACTACAGCCACATTGCATGGCTACGTACCATCAAGGAGGAAATTGAGTACAAAGGAATGAAGAATGTAGAGGTAAACTTTCCGGTAATAGCAGATTTAACAATGGATGTTGCGAAGAAATTCGGCATGATTCAACCGTACGAGAGTAATGTAAGTGCTGTGAGAGCCGTATTTTTTATGGACCCACAGGCAAAAGTACGCGCTTTAATGTATTATCCTCTCTCAACAGGGCGTAATTTTCAAGAGATCAAGAGAGTACTTATTTCCATGCAGACAGTAGATAAACATAATGTCGCTACTCCTGCTGATTGGCAGCCGGGAGACGATGTTATTGTGCCGCCCCCGGGAAGTTGTGGGACAGCCAAGGAAAGAGTCGAAGGCGCTAAAAAAGAAGGAATAAAATGCCTTGATTGGTTTATTTGTTTTAAGCCGCTTAAGTTAAAATAGATTGTACAGAAAATTTTTGTGACTCTTACGTTATGAACCAGTTGCAAAACTTGTTCCTGCCTGTCGGCAGGCAGGCAATACGGGGAGTAAATAAAAAAGGTTTTTTAATTTTAGTATAATTCGTCAAACGAAAGGAGTTAATATGAGAAAAACAGTTACTTTTTTTGCAGCAGTGATTATATTATTTTCAGTAATTGGTACCGCGCTCGCAGGCGGTGACCAGAATTGCAACAAAGAACGAGGAGATGAAGGTCAGGGTGAAGTTCATCAGGTTGATGCTGACAGCCAAGGAAACCAGAAACCGTAAGTAAATAATTTTAAGCCAATCTAACCCCTCTGTCATAGAATGTTATGGTAGAGGGGTATTTTTTTGCTAGAGAACATGTTTTATACAATAGTGTATTCTTTTTGCATAATTTTTTAGCGCCTTAACTCAAACACCAGTTTTAAATTCATCCAGAAAGTTTCACTGTGAAGTCCTGCGGATTTCCAGGACTCAGTCCCTGAAATTGCTACGCAATTTCTAGGGGCGAAAATCGTCCCTGCCTGCCGGCAGGCAGGCAATTCGGGGAGTTTACACCAATACCCTCTGTGATATAATACATTACAGTGGGTTTTTCTCTTAAGATAGTTATTGAATAAAGGAAATTGTATGACTAAGAAATTTGCTACTGCGATAAATTGTATTGATGGAAGAGTTCAGTCGCCAGTTATAAAATTTATTAGGAGTAGCTACCATATTGATTATGTCGACATGATTACTACGCCTGGTGCGGATAAGCTATTGAGCAAAGGAAAGGATGCACGGGAAATCAAGTCTGTCCGGAAAAAGGTAAGGATGTCATGCAAGAAACACGATTCAAGGCTTATCTTTCTTACTGGTCACTATGATTGTGCCGGAAATCCCTGTTCTAAAAATTACCATTTGCGACAGATAAAAAAGGCTGTGCAGAATATTAAGGAGTGGAAGACAGATTCAGAGGTTTACGGTTTATGGGTAGACAAAAAGTGGAAAGTCTCTCTTATTAGATAGATAAGAACATGAATAAGGCTATATTCTTAGATAGGGATGGAACTATAAATGAAGACGTAGGGGACCTTTATCTGCCGGAAAAGCTTGTATTTATCCCAAGGGCCATAGAAGCTATTCAGCTTTTAGGGGAGAAGTTTTTACTTTTTATTATTACAAATCAATCAGGAGTCGGAAAGGGTGTGTTCAGCGAGGATGAATATAGATACTTTAATAATTATTTCCTAAATAAACTTAAAGAATCTGGCATAACAATAAAAGAAGTATTTAGCTGTTTACATAAAAAGGAAGAAAAGTGTATTTGCTATAAGCCAAGCCCTTATTTCATCGAACAGGCAAGGAAGAGCTATGGTCTTGATATCAGCAATTCCTATTGTATTGGTGACCACCCTCATGATATAGAGATGGCTAAGAAAGCGGGTGCTTATTCGATTTACCTTCTGACAGGGCATGGTATCAAGCATAAAAATGAACTCACGGTCCAGCCAGACCACATAGCTGACAACCTTTATCAGGCAGCACTGTGGATTAGAAATAGAAAAGCTAATGCAGGCATGGTTTCCTCTAGCAATTTCGACTAAATAAGTTTTAAAATCATCCATGGAGGGGAAGAAATAAAAAGGCTCGCAAAATGTGGGCCTTTTTTTATGCGCTCCCCTCCCAGGGTAAGCGATGACTAAAGAGAAGGGTACGGCGGATATAAAGATAGAAAATGAGTTCTTCCTAACCTGTGGTGATAGTGTATAATCCTTATAGCTATGAAAAAAATTAAAGAAAAACCTATGTACTGGTACTTGCTCACGTTAACCGTTGCTTCGGCAGGGGGGCTGCACGGCTGGCGCACACTGTTTAATAATTTTGCAGTGGAGGTGGTCGGCCTAGACGGGTTTCATATCGGGATTATACAATCTATTCGTGAACTTCCGGGTTTTTTAGCGTTGTGTGCTGTATTCTTATTTATAGTCATAAAAGAACACCGCCTCTCGGCGTTATCCGTGATTTGTATGAGTATAGGCGTTGTTCTTACAGGGTTTTTACCGTCGTTTGCCGGTTTGATAACAACGACACTACTCATGAGTTTCGGGTTTCACTATTATGAGACGACAAATCAGTCATTAATCCTGCAGCATTTTGATGAATACCAGTCTCCACTTGTTATGGGAAACCAGCGTAGTATGATGTCCCTTGTCTGTATTATTGTCGGGATAGGGGTTTTTTTGCTGTCTAATTTTTTTTCCTATAGAAGTATATTTTTAATCATCGGGACAATAGTTTTTTGCGCAGGGGTCTGGGGACTGTTCAACGAGCCGGCACATCAGGAGATAAACGTACAGCATAGAAAAATGATTTTGAGAAAAAAGTATTTTCTTTTTTATATACTGACGTTATTATCCGGGGCGCGGCGGCAGATATTTATGGTGTTCTCAGTACTTCTATTGGTTCAAAGGTTCGGTTTTACCATACAGCAGATTACGATACTTTTTGTCTTTAACAATATAATAAATTATTTTGCAGCCCCGCTGGTGGCAAAAGCAATTAGAAGATTTGGAGAACGAGCTATTTTACGTTGTGAATACGGCACGTTGATCGTCATTTTTGTCGCATATGCCTTTTGTCCATATAAGTGGTTAGTTGCCGTATTGTACGTTTTGGATCATATTACTTTTAACGGATCGATGGCGATACGGACTTACTTCCAAAAGATTGCAAGCCGGAAAGATATTTCTTCGAGCACTGCGGTAAGTTTTACTATTAATCATGTGGCAGCGGTAGTATTACCTGTTGTAGGCGGATATTTGTGGATGATCGACTATCGAATACCGTTTGTATGTGGTGCATTTCTTGGCCTTATTTCCCTTGTTATGGCGCAGTTTGTTAAGCCAAAGCAAGGAAGTTTAAACAGTGGGGTCTCAGTGCATTAGTTTTGGCATAAGAGCTTAAAATTCTTGAGTATGAAGGGGCATACAGTAAAAGACAGGCTATGTGTTTAACGGGTAGCCTGTTTCCTATTTATATAGGATGACTTTTTTGCTAAAATGATATGTTAATTTTGTTCTATTTAAGAAAAGAGGGAGGAAAGAATTATGATGCCTGCCGGCCCTTTAATGAAAGAACACAGGCTCATTGAAAAAATGATAAAAGTAATGGAATCTAATCTGGCAAGTATCAGGGAAGAGAAAAAAGTTGACCCTTCATTTATTGATACGGTTGTGGATTTTATACGTACATACGCTGACAGATGCCATCATGGAAAAGAGGAAGATATATTGTTTAGTAATCTTGAGAAAAAGAATATATCTCGTGAGCATAATAGGATTATGCATGAGCTCATTGAGGAGCATAAAATGGGCAGGAAAAACGTGAAAAAACTTGCTGAAGCGAAGGAGAAATATGTTCGGGGCAATCAGAATGCTTTAGGCGATATAATATCAAATATGGAAACCCTGGCAAAATTTTATCCCAGGCACATAGAAAAAGAAGACAAGCATTTCTTCATTCCCTGTATGGATTATTTTGACGATGCAGAGAAAGAAGCCATGCTCGATGAGATGCGGGAATTTGATAAAAATATGATACATGAAATATATTCGAAAGTTGTAGAAGACTCATGAAAAATGAAATTAAGTTAAAACCCATAGGCATAATTCATACCCCCTATAAAGAGCCTAAAGGCATGCCAATTCAAGGCACGTTTGAGAAAGGTGTTTCCGGCCGGGCTGAGTTATTCCCGGAATATGAGGAAGGGCTTAAAGACATTGAAGGATTCTCGCATATTATTTTAATTTATTATTTCAATAGGTCTAAGCGTGAGGAATTTATAAGCAGGCCGTTCATTGAAGATGAAACACATGGCATATTTGCAATTAGGAGTCCCCACAGGCCAAATCACATCGGTCTTTCTATCGTAAAACTCGAGGGAGTCGAAAAAAATATTGTTATTTTTTCAGAAGTGGATATATTAGATAGCACACCTTTGTTAGATATTAAACCTTTTGTATCGTATTTTGATTCACGGGAAAACGTAAAAAACGGATGGCTCGAGAAACATTTTAAGCATGGAAAGATTCCCGGCAGGGCCAGATTGGATTAGTCATGTTTTTGTATAACAAAATAAAAAAAGGAGAATGTTTATGAGAAAAATTTATGGTTTAATTTTACTCTTTTCCGCAATTTTTATAATCGCTGCTTATTCTGTAAAAGCAGAAGACGGCAATTATAAAGACGGAGTTTATGAAGGCGAATTTGCATTTATAAAAGTCCGTGTCACTGTAGAAGAATGTAAGATTTCTGATATTGAAATATTGCAACACGGCGGCGGCGGCGAAAAATATGAGAACATGGTAAAAGATATGGTGCCTGCTATTATTGAAAGTCAGTCTACAGAGGTGGATGCAATATCAGGGGCAACAGTCAGCAGCGGGCATTTAAAGAAAGCAGTGGAGAATGCCCTGGCGTCACAGAATAAGCCTGATGAAGGAAAATCAGAGGATAAATAATTTATTTATCTATGAATGCCTGTACCGTTTCCCGAGCATAATAATGTCGCGCAGGTGTTCGACCGTGTCTGCGGCGAGCCATCTTTTTTCAAAGTCTGGATTTTGCACTATCTGGGCGATTGCAGCCAGGGCTTGCAGGTGAAATTGCCTCTCATCAAGCGTGCCCACAAGAACAAAAATAGCTTTTACCGATTTGTATTTATCTGTAAAAGTTATTCCTTGAACACACCTTGTAATAAAAAGTTTAAACTTTCCTTCACCTTCAATAATTATATGCGGAACCGCAACAAAAGAGGAAATGGCTGTTGAGGTTTCGTTTTCTCTATCCCTTAATGCGGCTGCAATACTATCTGGGGAGATACCGAAAGCAGTTCCTATCTTTTGTGCAACAATTTCAAAATAAGCAGATTTATCTACATGTCGTTCAATATCCATTAACACAGCTTCTTTAATAATCTGATCGAAGCGGTCTTTGATGATTTCATCCCGGTCGTGTATGATCTCGCGCAGTTCTGTCTCAAGCACGTGAGTTGTTAATTTTTTATTCACGATCCGTTCGATAAAATGTATAAGCGCGTATTCTTTTTTTTCGTGTTTCCTGCCGAAAAAAACATAAGTCAGTATGCCTGCAGCAACAAATCCGATGGCTATTTCAACAGATGCAATTCCCATGTCGATTATTAAAAAGGTGAGAAGGACTACATTAAATAGAGGAAGCCAGGGATAAAGGGGAACCTTAAATGAAGGACGATAGTTTCTTATTTTTGATTCGCGGAGTATGATGACCGAGCAATTCAATAGTATGTATGAGACAATAATGACATTTGATGCTAATTTTACAAGAACGGAAATATCTAGTAAGAGCACGAGGAAAATAAGAAGCCCTGTTACACTAATTGATATAACCGGAGTATTGTACCTGTGATTTATGCGGGCAAGAAAACAGGGCAAAAGGCTGTCTCTGCTTAAGGCCATGGGATAGCGTGATGCTGCCATAAGACCCGCTATCGCAGTGGTAATAAATGCTAAGAGTGAAGCTGTGGTAATAAGCAGAAAACCAATATTGCCCATAATGTGACGGGCACTGTCAGCAATAGGCGTTAAAGATTTGGCCAATACCGTACCGGGCAATGTACCCACTGTAATAAATACGATTACTGTATATAAAATTGTAATTGTTGCTACCGAAGCTAATAGGGCGAGTGGGATATTACGTTTTGGATTATCGATTTCCTCTGACATGCTTGCAACATTAATAAGCCCGCCGAAGGAGACAAAGATTAAGCCCGCAGTTGCAAAAACTACATTCCATCCATGGGGCAGAAAAGGGCGAAGATAATTTGGTTTTATGTTCATTGAGCATTTTACGGCAAAAATCATGAGTATAAGAAATAATCCTGATACAAGAAGAACCTCAAATACGGTTGCTTCCTTTGCGCCTCTGATATTCAAACAGGTAAACAGAATACAAAGGCATGCTGTTGTAATATACAAGGGTGTGCCGAAGAGAATAAATATAATTTCGCTGATACCGAAGACAGCGAAAGCTGTCTTCAAAGAAATGGCAAGCCAGCTCAAAAGACCGGAAACAGTTCCTACTAGTGGGCCCAGGCTCCTTGTGATAAAAAAATAATCCCCGCCTGCCTTGGGTAGTGCTGTTGCGAGTTCGATTACACTAAGAGTTCCTAAGATTGCCAGAATGCCTGCTAGGAAATAGGACAGTATAACGGCAGGCCCGGCATGGTTGTACGCTATGCCGGGTAGGATAAAGATACCGGAGCTAATCATAGCGCCTGATGCAAGGCAGAAAACATCAAAAAATGTTAATTGTTTTTTAAGTGTCATACAAAACGGTTATTTGTAATATTTGTAAGTATCTGCTGTACTGGCAGCATTATAACATACACAATACGGCAGTAAACTAATTACTGATTAAAGAAAGTGAATCTAAGAAATATTCATTAATTAGGTGTTCTTTTATTGCTTTTTAATTGTCTTAATAACCTGTCATTGCGAGCCCCAAAGGGGCGAAGCAATCCCAATGAGAACACGTGAGTCCTGACCGAGGATATAAACTTCTAAGCCTAATAGTCTTTTTTACTACACTCGACTCGTTCCGCCTTAGTTTACTGTAATGACTTCGGCGGGCAGGCACACGAGATAATTTTTTAGACGCTGATTTACAGGAGGCTTCGCCCCGCAGATTTTTCTTTTTTTAAAAAATCCTGAAGATCTGTCCCGTGAAATCGCAAAGCGATTTCCGGGATTAAATCCCTGAGATTGCTTTGCAATCTCTAGGGACGTTTTTTTGCGTCCAATTTCTAAATCGTACCCTGAGGAGATATCAGGCATGTCACCTTTTTCGCTACGCTCAGCTCGTTTCTCCTAAACTCGCTTCGCTGCGACATTCGCCTGTTCGCACATCCTGATGCTCACAACGGCTCATGACGCCGCTCAAAAGGCAACATGCCTGATACCTGAGTGATATTGCATCACGGTAATGAAGAGGGGGAGGGGAAGCCCCGTACCGCTCCTTTCTATCCCTAGAATTGCGGCACTAGTACGTCCTGTACGTCGCGGTTAACAATCGGGCAATTCCCCCTTGCCGTGAACCGAACTATGTTCTGGTTCACGGCACCCGCAGCAATTCAGGTAAGAAGCCCACCCCTAGTGGGTGGTATTTATTACAATCTATTACAATGTAATGGTATTTACTGGTAAGTAGTTATTTTTGAATCCGGAATAACATTGACTTTTAATCTAGGGGAGTTATAATTTTTCATTACTTTTAACTATCTTTACGTTACAGCGCACCACGCGTTAACGTTTACATATCCAGCCCCATGGACGGACAAGTCCCCGGGGCTGTTTGCTTAAGATGGTTGATAATGAATAGAAGAATTTTTTTTGGTTGAGTTTAAAAGGAGGTTAATAATGGCCCAAACTAAAAATCCCCCATTCATGAATGCTTATGGTTTGATTGAAAAAATATTAAGAAAAATTAAAGATGCAAAAACCCCTGATAGATTTACACAAGACTACCTGAAAACCGTTTTAGGTTTCAAAACAGGAAGCGCTAAGGCATTTATCCCCTTAGCAAAACGATTAGGCCTTATAAACTCTGATGGAACACCAACGGAACTTTATAAGAAATTCAGAAATCCGAAAGTTAGTAAAGAAGCAATGGCCCATGCGATAAGAAAAGGATATTCTGATTTGTTTACTTCTAACGAATATGTTTATAAACTTGAAGATAAAGAGTTGGAAGGTTTGATTAAACAAATAACAGGCCTTGACAAATCGACAACAACTCTGCCATCTATATGTGGAACATTTCAGGCTTTAAAAGATTTTGCTGATTTTGAAAAAGATGAAGACATCCCAGACAAGAAAGATGAAAAGAAAAAAGATGATGAGAAAAAGGCCCCACCATTATCGGTTCCTCAGGAAGATGTAAAACTTAATTTGTCATATTCAATTAATTTAGTTTTACCCAAAACAGACGATATTTCAGTCTTTAATGCTATTTTTAAAAGCCTAAAAGAGAATTTGCTTAGAAAATGAACATTGAAGAAAAAATAAAACTTTTTAGACTATCACATGAGCTTATTGAAACAGATTTGGATAATGTTGAAGCTCACCACAAGATCGACTTGGGTCGTAAGCAAGAAACCGCAGCGGAAAAAGACGAAGAATATTATCCTCAATTTGATGAGTCTATCCGTAAAGAGGCCTCTGATATGGGACAATATTATGAGTTGCTTTACTGTTTAGAAAATTCCATTAGAAAAATGATTGCGGATAAAATGATTGCAGAGCATGGTAATGATTGGTGGGAACAAAATATCCCGCCGCCAGTTAAAGATACCGCAACAAAAAACATTCAGAGGGAGAAAGAGGCGGGAGTTGCTCAACGCTCCACAGAAGAAATTGATTATATTAATTTTGGAGAATTGTCGCAGATTGTAACGAGTAATTGGGATACTTTCAGTGACACTTTTAATAATCAAAAAGCGTTTATAAAGGTTATGGCCATATTAAATACCTTAAGAGCGCCTATTGCTCATTGCAGTCCACTTGCCCCTGATGAGGAGGTTCGATTAAAGCTAAGTATTAAAGATTGGTTCAGGTTAATGGAATAATGTTAGGTGTGTTTACGTATACAATTGTCCATCTGTTTCCTTTTTTTACCCCATTTAGCCCTAAGTAGACATTTATCGAAAAGTTCGGATTCTTGGGGTATTCGGGGAGCGAAACCAAGTGCAGTAAATTACTAACTTTTTTACTCTACTTTACATATATAACATAACCCCATGAACCGAGGGTTCATTGGGCTGTTTGTTTTTAATGTTTTGGGAAATAGGGCCATATTTCCCCTTTCAATCTGAAAAAATTGAGTTTTGTTAAATTTCAATTATATAGATTGTATTATGTATGATCACCAGCAGTGATAAGTTAATAATAAAATCCTATGAAGGTTTTTTGCCGAAAGTAAAAAGCTGGATTGATAATCTTCTTTGTGAGTATTCTTCGGAAGCAAAACGTGTAATTGACTTAAAGCTTCCTCGACTTTCTCAATATTTCTCCAAAGAAATTTTAGAGACAGCAAAGGTTGTTTATATCGATTGGCCTCCTCGAATTCCCTTATCTTTGATGGGATTAACCCAGTTTCATGATTTTGAAAAGATGAGAGTAGATGGAATAACATACTACGACACTTTTTTTGTAAGATCGCCTTTAAGTAGTGTCGAATATTTACATTTTCATGAGCTTGTTCATGTTGTCCAGTGGAGATATTTAGGTCCCGATAAGTTTTTATTATTCTATGGCTTAGAACTTTTAAAAAATAAATATACCAACAGCTTATTTGAGATTATGGCTTATCAGTTACAATCAAGATTTCAACGAAATAAAAATATTTTTGATGTAGAATTGCTTGTTAATTCAGAATTAAACAAGAAAGTGTTACAATTGTTTGAATGAGGCTATATGAAAGCATTTTTAGGACATAGTTTTAATGAAAAAGACAAGCATTTAGTAAACGAAATTACTGTTTTTCTTTCGCAACATGTTGGAATTCCATGCATGTCAGGAGAGAAACCAAAGAATAAGTATATTTCTGAAAAAATCAAGAGATGGATCGACGAACATGACATATTCATTGGTATTTTTACAACTGATAAGGAAATTTTCCATCCATTGTCATTTTGGGAGAGGATAACAGGCAAGAGAGCGAAACAATACGTCCCTTCATATACTACGTCGAGCTGGGTTATTCAAGAAAGCGGATATGCTATTGCAAAAAAAGAAAGAAATATTATCTTAATGGTTGAAAGGGGCATTTATAACTTCCCTGGCTTGCAGGGGGATGTCGAAATCATTCTTTTTACTAAAGATAAACTAGATGAAGCAAAAATCAAATTGATGGAATTGGCTCAAGACATACAAGGAGGCATAAAAAAGGTTGCAGTAGAGGAGTCGGCCAAAGTCATACGAGAAAAGAAGGATGAGGAATCAAAAGATGAAGTTAAGCAGAGAGAGCAAGAAACGAAAGACAAACAGATTCCGTACGATGAGTTGTTTGAAGCTCATTATGAAAAAGATATTAATAAGGTAAATGAAGTTTATCAAAAGAAGATTAAACCAAAATTAGAAGCGTTAGGGAAGAAGAATATACCATTCTGGGACGCTGTTATTTATAGATGGAATTATTATGCTGGTGATGCATCCGCATTAACAAAGTTAGAAGAATTTGCAAAACATAGTAATAGTTACGAGGTTTATAGGGAGTTGGCTTCTTGTTATGAATTTGCAAACCAGAATGAAGAAGCCCGAGAAGTAATATTAAAATGCAAGAATTTAGCGAAAAAAGATTCCGAACGAATTGATTGCACCATAAAAGAAGCGTTTTGTTTTGTTAGGGATAAGAAAAGCGATGCAGCCATTGATTTATTATTAGACGAAGCGAATAATATCTTAGACAAGGAACTGCTCTCTCAGATGTTTGACTCATTGATTGATATAGCTAAGGACATGGAAGACGATTATTTATATGTTTTGTTCTGTGAAAAGGCATTGGACATAAATCCAGTAAACACATCTATTAGATTCAATATAGCATATAAGTATAGTAATTTGGGAAAAAGCGACCTAGCTGTTTTCCATTATCAAAAATTAATAAAGATTTATGAAGACCCAGCTGGATTTAATAATCTAGGGGTAGCATTTGAAGCATTAGGATTAAAAGGAAGGTCTATTGATTGTTATGAAAATGCTATCGAGAGGAAGAACACCCTTGCATGTGCAAATATTGCTTCTCGCTATTTGAAACAAGGATTTGCTAAATTAGCTGAAAAAGTGCTGAATCAAGCAGAGGAGTTTCACAAAGAAGGGTCGGATGTACATGAAAATGTTGGAAAAGCTAAAAGCGAACTTAAAAGTTTAATTGAGGATGAAGAGAAAAAATATGCGAAAATAATGGATATTGCAAGCGATGTTAGCAGATTCAAGGTTCGCCATTCAAATGCGTTTTATATCAAAGCAAACGAAGAAAGATGTATTGACATTGAAGGTGAATGGAATGTTAATAGTAAATGGAACATTCCTATGAAAGTTGATAAGCGAAGTAAAACATTTAAAGGGAAGAGAGAAATTAGACTTGAAGACACCGTATCTTTGGTTGGGCTTGCGTTAGCTGGTATGGATTCAAGTGGAACGAAGACATTTAAGACAAGAATTGTTACTGTTAACGGTAATCTAAATAATTATAGTGGAAAATATAGTATTAACGTTACAGACTATAAAGACGGAGCGACACTTATTACTGGGGGAATTGAGGAAATTTATGCTGCGGAGGGTCTATTTATCATAAATGGAAGCGTAACAGAAATTAATGTGTTAGAGGAAAACAAAAAAGGAGAATATTTATTTAATAATTGGATACGAAAATAATTTTTTAGTTCTTCCCATTGACGTTAATGTCTTGCCCTCCAATATCCCTTATTTTTTTCAATTTCCTTAACGAAGATAAAAGGGGTCACACTGTTATGCGACAATATTTCGGTAACTTTTCTGTGTAGTTATTATACAATATAACTATCGCAGAAAAGGAGCCGAAATATGACAAAGTATACAAAAAGTGTAATTATTAAAAAATGGATCCCCCTATTTGCTAGAGGTGGTAAATAATGCACAATATGGGGTAAATATTGCACATATAATATATATTGTATATTTTGCAAAATTTTCATAACATGCCATATTTGTTATAGATAAAAAATATTTAAATATTGGCTTAGGATTTGCATATTTGTTGTCGAATAATTAATAGTATGAGACGTCCTACTATTAGTTGACAAGAGAAATGAAATGTGGTTATAATCTACTACATTTCAACTGGCTATAGAAAGCTTACCCCGGGAGGCATCTGTAGCTTATACTGCTCGGGGAACTAAAATTAAGAGCGGGGAAGTAAAGCTTTCCCGCTCTTTTATTATTAGTATGACCTTGTCGGCAGTGTGGGAGAGTGATCGATTTTTTTTAACATGTTGATATTAGTTTTTTTTATAAGTAAATCTGTCTCAGATAAATCTATAAAATAATCTATATCATATAATAGCTCATTACTTAAACCAAATGTTAGCCCATAATATGCAAGGCCTACTCGTTTTCCCAATCGCTGGACTTCTCTAACTAATTGACAATAATCTGCATCACCTGCGACAAGTATTGCCTCATCATAATAATTATTGAATGCAAAAATAAGCATTTCGATTGCGACAGCCATATCGACGCCTTTTTCCTTTCTCCCTTGTATTGCATCTTTAATAATTATTTTATAGCCAAAACGGCTGAGCCTTTCATAAAAAGATTTTTTTTGATACTTTGTGTCTTTTGGTTCTGATGTTACATAAAATATTTTTATGACTTCATTGTTATATTTATTTATCGCTCCTATCATCTTTTGATGGTCAAGATGGTAATATTCAGCATCTCTTAATTTACGCTCTTTTCGATGTGCTTCAGCCACTCTACCTATACATCCCTTTAGGTTGCTCCCATCAATAAAGATCGCTATTTTTTTCTTTTCGTATTTCTCATTCATTGCTAGCCCCCCTTAATCATTATGATGTATTATAGCTCTGATTTTAATATAGTAAAGTGGTATTAATTAAAGACGATAAAAAGACATTTAAAGCGAATGAATAAACTACCTTAAGCAATAGCAATATCTTTAGCCGAGGGCTTTAATGTCGTTTATATCTATATAGCAAGATATAATAGAGTAGGAAATAATAAAGGGGGTGTACCCCTTTTTATAATGTCTGCACCAAAAAACATGAGAAATAGAAGACGTGTAAAATATAGAAATATATTCCTCCCCCTCTTTTTATAATTCATCCCCACAAAAAAATTATCGTAAAATTTGGATTTTTAAAAGCAATATTTTGTTTTATGGATGTGGAGTTAGACCGATAACAGTAATTTGTTTTCGCTCAGGGCCGTAATACCAGAATACTCTATATGCGGCAGGAGTGTTTTGTTCGGCATAGGCTTCATATACTTTTTCGCCGTTTGGTCCAGAAAGGGAAGTGAATTCATGGGTTTTTAAACTTGGATGGCGTGGATTCTGGAGTAATTTTAAAGTTTTCTTAATAGCCTTATAACGTTTAACTAGACCTTTATTACTTTTGAGTTCTTTTAGCTGTTGGTCGAATTTATCAGTAATAAAAATTTCAAACACTTTTTAAACTCCCTACAAGGAATCAACATCTATTTTTTTGACATTGTCTTTCCGGGCATCGTCAAGGCCTTCTAAGACAGAGGACAGTGCTTTCTTGTTTTTGTATAGCCAGATTTCACGTGCAGGTATTGATGCCATTGGGCGTAGAAGGATGTCACCATCTTGATCAATATAGATGTTAACAGATGTTATCTTTGTTTTTGATAATGCCTGGGAGATTTTATCGATGATTTTACTTCCTAAAGTAACACGGTTTTTGTCATCAATAGTGCTTGTATTGATTAATTTAAATTTATCTTTTATTAACTGTACATTAGTCATTTTTTTTAACCTCCTTTAGTATCAGTGAAAGTATAACACACGGTGGGATATTAGTCAAGTGGGATATCCCACTTATATAACAATGCTAAATTGAATTATGAGTTTATAATGCTGTATATCTAAAGCAAGATTGCTGATCTATTATCCTTTTTCTTATAATCCACCTCCACATAAAAAATTATAGTAAAATTTGGATTTGGAGGAACACAGAGGAAATAAAAAGGGTGTGAGGGGTTTTGTGTTTTTGGTACAATATGTCGCTGTAGTTTGTTTCGAAAATAAAAGGAGATGATACGATAAATTGACGGTTGGTGTAAACTCCAGATAATGAGAG
>CAZLCT010000062.1:0-15275 GCA_964558015.1 uncultured bacterium
ATTATTTCAGTTACGACACCAGCTCCGACTGTACGTCCGCCTTCGCGTATCGCAAACCGTAATTCCTTCTCCATTGCTATCGGTGTTATCAACTCTATCTTCAATTCTACGTCATCACCTGGCATTACCATCTCTACTCCTTCTGGTAACGTTGCTACTCCTGTCACATCTGTCGTCCTAAAATAAAACTGCGGCCTATATCCTTTAAAAAATGGCGTGTGGCGGCCTCCTTCTTCTTTCGTCAATATGTAAACCTTACCCTTAAACTTTGTATGCGGTGTCACTGTGCCAGGCTTTGCTATCACCATTCCTCGCTCTAACGCCTTCTTCTCTACTCCTCTAAGCAACAATCCCACATTATCTCCGGCTTGGCCTTCATCTAATATCTTGCGGAACATCTCTACTCCTGTAACCACTGACTTCATAGACTGCTCTTTTAATCCCACTATCTCTACTTCTTCCCCAGTCTTGATTATCCCTCTTTCTATTCTTCCAGTACCTACTGTCCCTCGTCCAGATATACTAAATACGTCTTCTACAGGCATTAAAAACGGTTTGTCTACTTCTCGCTTAGGCTCCGGTATATTTGCATCAAGTGCTTCCATTAAATCTAATATACACTTTGCATCTTCATGGTCAGGACTAGGTGCCTGCAATGCCTTGGTCGCACTTCCCTTTATCACTGGGATTGTATCACCGGGAAATTCATACTTGCTTAAAAGTTCCCTTACTTCAAGTTCTACTAACTCTAGAAGTTCAGGATCATCTACTACATCTATCTTATTTAAAAATACTACGATGGAAGGTACTGCTACTTGGCGGGCTAGGAGAATATGTTCTCTGGTCTGTGGCATGGGGCCGTCTGCTGCACTTACTACTAATATCGCCCCGTCCATCTGTGCTGCCCCGGTTATCATATTCTTAATATAATCTGCATGGCCAGGACAATCAACGTGCGCATAATGACGGTTCGCCGTTGAATATTCAACGTGTGAGACTGCTATCGTTAATATCTTTGTTGCATCACGTCGACCCTGTGACTCAGATGCTTTGGCAACCTGGTCATAACTTATGTATGTTGCCAAGCCTTTTGATTCTAACACTTTTGTTATTGCTGCTGTTAATGTGGTCTTCCCGTGGTCAACGTGTCCGATTGTCCCTACGTTTACATGTGGCTTTGTCCTTTCAAATTTTTCCTTAGCCATAACGTCTCTTCCTCCTCTTTTTTTGTAAATGTATACACACAGACTTAAGAAATATTTTTATTCGCATCAATATTTATTTCTTAACTCTGTGTGTATCTGTATATTATTTTAGATTATTTTTTTCTTCATCAGCTGCTGACGGGAATTGAACCCGTGAACCTCATCCTTACCAAGGATGCGCTCTACCTACTGAGCTACAGCAGCATAAATATACACACTCAGATTACACGTATATTTAAAAAATTATAAAAAAATATATGTAGAGACAGTCCACTCCTAATTAAAATGAAGGTGGAATTATATCATAGCTTTTATAAATGTCAAGTATATTTTAAGATATAATATTTTATGTAACTATTTTATTTAACAACTCCTTATGAGATTATAAAAAGTAAAAAATATATAATCTTAACATTAAAAAAATTTTACAAAGCCCTTTATGAAGGTACTGTTACCTAATAACCTAATTTAACCCAATTAAAAAACCGACTTGCCCTTACTATCTACTGCAACTATTACGGGAAAATCTTTTACGGTGAGTTTATAAATAGCTTCTGGACCAAATGTTCGGAATGCAATAGGCTTTTGTGCTAAAACTTTTTTGTTTAAATAAGCACCACACCCGCCATAGGTAACAAAATATATTCCTTTATGTCTTCTAATACTGCTTATTACTTTATCACTCCTATCACCTTTTCCTATCATGCAACGCAACCCATGTGACATTAAAAAAGGAGTAAAGGAATCCATTCTTGAGGCAGTTGTCGGTCCGCATGAGCCAATAATTTTACCCTTAGGGGTAGGCGTAGTACCGCAATAATAAATAACCGCCTGTCTAAGATCGATAGGAACTTTTTTACCTTCCTTTAAAAGTGATACTAACTTTTTATGTGCTTGATCTCGGGCAGTAAGAATATCTCCTGATAGAAGGACATGATCCCCTGCCCTTAATGAAAGAAGAAAATCTTTTTTTACTGGTATCTGCATTCTTTTCATAAAATAACCGTTCTGGATCTTAAAGCATGACAATTTATATTCACAGCAAGGGGGAGTCCAGCAATATGCGTAGGAAAAGTATCTACAGTAACATCAAGAACTGTCGTCCTACCGCCAAGCCCTAAGGGACCTATATTAAGAAAATTTGCAGCTTTTATAACATTTTGTTCTAATTGCGCACACCACTTTATCCGTGACCTCCTGCCAATAGGTTTGAGTAAAGCCTTCTTGGCAATCTCTGCTGCTTTATCCAAAGTGCCCCCTATACCGACACCAACAATATACGGCGGACAAGCATTAGGCCCTGCTTCTTTAATAATTCTTACAATCTCTTGCTGAATATCCGAAAGTGATGCTGTGGGATTCATCATTACGGTTTGCCCTTTATTCTCACAACCAAAACCTTTAATTAAAACAGAAATCTTACATTTTTCACCCTCTGCCCATGAATAATGTATTATGCACGGAGTATTTGTATTCGTATTATTCCTTTCAATAGGATCCATCACAACAGAACGTCTGAGATTTCCCTCTCTTGTGCCCAATAATACACCCTGATTAATTGCTTTATCAATATTACCCTTAAAACGGACATTGCGTCCTATCCGGCAATAAACAATAGTCATTCCCGTGTCCTGGCAAATCGGAATGCGCTTTCTCTCAGCAATAGAAGCATTTTCTACTAAAACGCTTAAAACATCTTTTGCATATTTTTTATTTTCAGATTTTATTGCACATCTAAGAGCCCTCTTAACGTCAGGACGCAATACGAGGGCCGAGTCTTTTAAAAGACGACTTACCGCATTTGTAATTTTTTCTACATTAATAATTCTCATTTTTACAATACCTAGTAAGAAATTTTTAAATTACACGAGAGCTTAACTTATTAATATTCTCTTTGATTATCTGGCTAGATTTTTGAAGAGATGCAATTTCTTTTTTATTTAATTTTAAATCAACAATTTCACTAACTCCGGATTTTCCAAGACGCACAGGAACCCCACAATAATTATCCCGTATTTCATACTCCCCTTGTAAATACACACTACAGCAAAAAAGTTCTTTCTTGTTATGCAAAATACTTCTTACCATAGAAAAAACTGCGGCAGAAGGTGCATAAAAAGCACTTCCTGTTTGCAGCAAACTCACGATTTGCGCCCCTCCTTTTTTCGTCTTGTCGATAATAGATTTAAGTATACGGGAAGAGATGAGTTTATCAACGCTCCTACTTCCGACTTTTGACAGCCTTGCCAGAGGTACCATTGCATCACCGTGCGTACCTAAGACAAGTGCTTTCATAGTGCCTACTTTATTATTTATCCTCTCACGTATAAAATGATTAAAACGCGCACCATCTAATTCACCAGCCATGCCTATCACCCTTTTATGAGGAAAGCCCGAATACTTCTGGGCTACATAACACATTACATCAAGAGGATTTGTAACAATAAGAAGTATTGCATGCGGTGAAAGAGGAGCAACCTCCTGAACAACTTCCTTTATTATAGAAGCATTTTTAATAAGTAAATCATCACGACTCATACCAGGCTTACGAACAAGGCCGGCTGTAATTATAATAACATCACTTCCCCTAGAACGTTGAAAATTAGTTGTTCCTTCAATAGTGGCATCAAATCCTAAAATAGGAGCAGACTGCATTACATCAAGTGCTTTTCCTTGTGCAAGGCCGTAAACAATATCTATTAATACCACATCTGCAAGATTATGCTCAACGATTCGTTGTGCGCATGTAGTCCCGACATTACCGGCACCTATAACAGTTACTTTCTTCCTTTTCATTGTTGTCCCCTTTGTAGTTAATACACTAATTACCACGAATAGTAACACTAATATCCACGAATGATTCGCGGTCTTTCGTGTTTATATTAGTGGTCATCCGTGTAATGCCATTTTTTTTATAATGGCATTCGCCATCTCACGTGTACCAACAGCAGTAGGATCATTCCGGTCTTCTTTCATATCATATGTAACATTTTTACCTTCTTTGATAACAGAAGCAACGGCGTTCTCCAGTCTATCTGCTGCATCGTATTCGCCGATATGCCGGAGTAACATTACACCCGAGAAAATCAAGGCGCAAGGATTAACTTTATTTAATCCTTTATATTTTGGAGCAGAACCATGAGTAGCTTCAAACACTGCAGCATCCCCTCCTATATTACCTCCAGGCGCAACACCAAGTCCGCCGACTAAACCGGCACAAAGGTCGGATATAATATCACCGTAAAGATTAGGCAGTACAAGAATATCATAAAGCTCAGGTTTTTGAATAAGCTGCATACACATGTTATCAACTATTCTGTCTTCAAATTCAATATCAGTATTACTTCGAGAAACCTCGCGCGCAACATCCAGGAAAAGTCCGTCAGAAAATTTCATAATATTTGCTTTATGAACAGCCGTAACTTTCTTCCTTTTATTTTTTCTGGCATAATCAAAAGCAAACTGAACAATTCTTTTTGTCCCTTCAACAGAAATAGGCTTTATACTAATTCCGGAATCCTCCGGGATTTTCGTCCCTTCAAGCTTTTCAATTTTTTTAATAAGCTCGTGAGTCTTTGCCTCCCCTTTTTTAAATTCAATCCCTGCATATAAATCTTCTGTATTTTCACGAACCACAACGAGGTCGATATTTTCATACTTCGAACGAACGCCATGATAAGATTTACAAGGCCTCAAGCATGCATATAAATCAAGCTCTTTACGAAGAGCAACATTAACAGAACGAAACCCCTTGCCCACAGGAGTGGTAATAGGAGCTTTGATTGCAACTTTATTCTTTTTAATCGAATCAAGTACTCTCTTGGGAAGAGGTGTCCCTTCCTTATCAAGAACATCAAGTCCGGCTGTCTGAATGTCCCAGTTAAACTTTATTCCTGTGGCTTCCAAACATGCTTTTGTGGCCTCAGCTAATTCCGGACCAACCCCATCCCCAGTTATTAATGTAACAGCGTACTTACCCATCTTGTTATTACTCCTTAAGTTTAATTGAATATTGCGTTATTGAATATTGTATATTGGATACCAAAATTTAAATTGAATACTGCATTATTGAATATTGTATATTGAATAATTAGGAATATATGACCCCAACGATCTTTCAATCTTCAATTTTTTAATCTTCAATCTTTCAATCTACAATATACAATCTTCAATTTCTTAACTGCCTTTTCACATAATTCAACCTTCCGCCTGCTAAAATAATGCCGGCTTCCCGGCTGCTAAGTTCCAGTTGAACTTTAATATCCTTCTTTTGCGTTATATTATTAATCTTAATGCCCACTGAACGGCCCTTATTAATAATAGTAAGCAGTATCTTTTTTATATTCTGAATCTTTAAAGTGTCCCCTTCATATATATATGTATAATCCTTCTCATCAACAAACGTTAAGGGAATAATACCAAAATTAATAAGATTAGCACGATGAATCCTCTCTATTGATAGGGCAAGTATTGCCTTAATGCCTAAATAAGCAGGACACAGGGCAGCATGTTCTCGGGAAGAACCCTGCCCGTAACTTTTCCCCGCCACAATTATACCGGCCTTTTCTTCTCTTGCACGCTTTGAGAATGTATTATCTACATTTTCAAAAACAAAATCTGCATACTTATGTATATTAGACCTATATAGTAAACGTTTTCCTGCAGGCATAATATGGTCGGTTGTAATCTTATCTTTAACTTTTATCAATACTTTTGCCTCAATAATATCATTAGGTGCTTCAATTACAGGCGGCATTTTAATATTATTACCCCGAAAAATCTTTAGCCTTGAATAAGACTTTTTAGGAGACAAAATCATATTATCATTGATATAAAATTTCTTTGGTACAGCAATCTTCGGATATGAAATCCCAAGTTTTCTGGGATCAGTAACTTTACCCGTGACCGCACACGCAACAGCAACCTCAGGACTTGCAAGATACACCCCTGCACTCTTGGTACCACAGCGTCCTAAGAAGTTTCTATTATTAGTACGAATACTTACCCCCTTATCGCGCGGTGCTTGTCCTAAACCTATACAAAATCCACAACTTGATTCCAATATCCTGGCTCCTGATGCAATAATTGTATTAAGAGAACCGTTTCGCGAAATCATTTCAAATACCTGCTTCGAACCGGGAGCAACAACGAAACTAACATCAGGATGTACCCGCTTTTTCTTCAACATATGAGCAACAATCATTAAATCCTGATATGATGAATTAGTGCATGAGCCGACACACACCTGGTCAACAGTAAGATTCTTTACTCCTTTCACCTTTTTAACATTATCAGGACTGTGCGGGCATGAAATAAGAGGCTCCAAAGTTGAAAGATCAATAGTTAACGTTTCTTCATACTTTGCATCAGTATCAGCCTTTATAGGTACCCATTGACTGGCTCTCCCCTGGGAAACTAAAAATTCCTTAGTCCTCTCATCACTCGGGAATACACTGGTTGTGACACCTAATTCCGCACCCATATTAGTAATGGTTGCCCTTTGTGTAAGAGAAAGTCCATTAATGCCAGGCCCTCCGTATTCAATAACCGTATTCACATTTCCTTTAGTGGTCTTGCGTCTCAAGACCTCAAGAATAATATCCTTTGCAGAAACCCAAGGCCTTAGTTTGCCAACAAGATTAACCTTTATGACATTGGGAAAGGTCATAAAAAACGGCTCACCGGCAAGTCCTAGTGCAACATCTAATCCTCCTGCACCAATAGCAACCATTCCCATAGCACCGGCAGTACATGTATGGCTGTCAGAACCAAGCAATGTTTTACCCGGCCGGGCAAACCTTTCAAGATGCACTTGATGACAAATTCCATTTCCGGCTTTTGAATAATAAATACCGTATTTTTGCGCAACAGTCTGCAAATACTTATGGTCATCAGCATTTTCAAAACTCTGCTGCATTGTATTATGGTCAACATAACTGGCAGAGATCTCAGTCTTTATCTTAGGAATATTCAAAGATTCAAACGCAAGATAAGCCATTGTTCCAGTGGCATCCTGGGTCAATGTCTGGTCGATTCTCACGCCTATTTCTTCACCGACACAAGGAGTGCCAGAGAGGATATGTTTCGTTATGATTTTCTCGAATACATTTTTTGCCATCTTATTGACTCCTCTTAAAAGTAGGGGCGGGCTCTCTGCCCGCCCGCTCAATCAATTCTTTTTATAACTCTATTCTTAACTATTCACTCAATCCGCTTACCTTATCACGATAAGATTCTAAAACCGATACTTTCTGCAACTCTTTCTTGGCCAGGTCAATCAGCTCTTCTTTTGAATATTGCTGATAAAGCATTAGATGTTTATAAATCATTCTCTCGAGAATCTCCATACTTGAGGTACCACTCATCTTGAGATTATTTTCAAACTTTGCTAGTTCAATCGTACCTAAAAGCTCGCGTGCACCTTCATGAGTGGCATCAACACTCACCGCCTTGTTAGCAATACGCAAAGCCTCGTCATAGTTATTTTGCTCAAGAAAACTCTTTGCCTCCTGCAAATACTGTGAAATTTTCTCATGCTTCCGCACTCTCTCGCGCATCTCGGTCTCATGTTCGATTTTTGATTTCTCACGCGCCTGTATTATTTTCTCAAACAAAACCCGTCCACGCCGGCTGCTTGAATCTAAATCCATAACCTTATCAACTATTTCTAATGCTTCACTATACTTCTCCTCGGCATAATATTTTTCTGCCCTGTCAAGGTCATCTTCTAAATCTTTCTGAAAGTCAAGATACTGTTTAGCTAAAAGTGATGACTCGACTTCAGAGATTGTGGTCATTTCACTTGTGCCGCCCCTCTGTAATTCCTCTCTGAAAATAAACGGCGAACGATAAGCTTTAGAGTAACGCTCGCCCCTCATATATAATGGCTGTGTAATATCCTTTTTGGCTGATGCTAAAACATCTTTTTTATATTCATCCCTGTAATACGGTTCAGCCCTATCATAAGGATTTTTATGAGAAACACCTCTAAAACTATCCACGAAACGATTCCAAAAGCGTACTGGTGTATGGGCTGTGTGTCCTGCAACGTTAGCAGTCCTATCAACATTGGCATCAGTTCTCTCCTGAATTACTTCAATATTTTCATCAAGAAATGGTGCCTGTGGTGCCACTACTTTGGGGGGAATATCTTTATTTGCTGAATTTGTTGATTGACAACCGACCAAAAATAAAGTACATAATATACAAATAGATAGAGAGATTATATGAGTTTTCATATTTTCCAAACCTTAATTTGACTTATACTAACAGAAAATATTGCCTTTTGCAATATATAAATGAAAGCACATTTTAGTGAACGGTAGTGAAACTAAAATGTATGCTTGAATTTACCCCTGCATCTTTGCTTCGTCCCTAGAAATCGCGAAGCGATTTCAGCCCCGAGAAATTCGCAGAATTTCCGGGATATTGTCCTTGGAATTTCTACGAAATTCCTAAGGAGGATTTAATCCCGGTAATGCGTTGCATTCCACGGGACCCTGCGAAGCAGCAGGGGTAAGTTCATGGCTCCCGCCAAAAAGCCCTTCGACTACGCTCAGGGTAGTGAGCGAAGTCGAACTACGTGGCGAGCAGGGCATCGCTCATGGGAAGAGCAAGTATCTGCCCAATGTTAAGTGTAAAATATTATGGAATATTCGGTATAAGCATATGAAAGAAATAACTAACCTATTAATAGAAGCCCTGCACAAAAGCGGTAATATAATCAAACAAGGCATTAACAAACAAAAAAAACTTTCCTACAAAGGGGAAATTGACCTCCTCACCGTCACTGATAAACTTGTTGAGAAAACTATTACTAAGCTTATAAAGAAAAAATTTCCGGGGCATTTTATTCTTGCTGAAGAATCGGGACACAAAGACGCGCCGTGGCGCGTCTCTACGCATAAAGATGAATATAAATGGATTATTGACCCTCTTGACGGAACCACTAATTTCTTTCATTCATTTCCCCATGTCTGTACCTCTATTGCTGTAGAAAAAAACGGCATGATTATCATGGGTGGGGTATATGACCCTATACGAGACGAACTTTTTTTCGCAGAGCGCAATAAAGGGGCTTTTCTTAATAAAAAACGAATCAACGTATCACGTACCCGCCGCTTAAGCCAATCCCTTCTCATTACAGGTTTCCCCTATGACAGACGCAGATATGCTGAGTATTATCTTAGCTTCTTTAGAGCATTTATGATGAAATGCCATGGCATCCGCCGTGCAGGGTCGGCTGCACTAGACTTTTGTTATGTTGCATGCGGACGCATAGACGGATTCTGGGAATTTAAACTTCATCCGTGGGACGTTGCAGCAGGATCATTAATTGTTGAAGAAGCCGGAGGGCGCGTAACAGACTTTGCAGGGAAAAAATATACTATTTATGGAACTGAAACACTTGCAAGCAACGGGTTTATTCATAATGAAATGAGACGAGTGATAAAGAATATCTTAAAATAAACTGCATTTAAATATTAAAACGAAGCAGCAATAAAATCGGTTATTTTATCTTCCATCGAAGATCTTTTACAGTACCAGGCGAACCAGAAGTTATTCGTGTTGTTCCATTCATTAACCATATATATACCATACCCGTTTTACCATGGTGCCACAATATATCCTTTTGCCCATCATTATTAAAATCTGCCACACCTTTGACGTTCCAATTAAGATCCTTAAGAGTTGCAGGTGAACCAGAAGTTATTCGTGCTGTTCCATTCATTAACCATATATATACCATTCCTGTTTTACTATGACACCACAAAATATCATCTTGATTATCATTATCAAAATCTGCCACACCTTTAATACACCAATTAAGATCACTAACCGTAGCTGGAGAACCACTGCTGACAAGCGTTGTACCATTTATAAGCCATACAAGTACTTCACCAGTTTGTCTATGCTGGAATAAAATATCCGCTCTTCCATCATTATTGAAATCACCTGTATTAATAAAACGTATATTAGAATTACCAAGAGTACCAGGACTTCCAGAACTTTCTACACTCGAACCATTCATAAGCCATATTTCAACTTCTCGAGTGTTACTATTGTACCATAAAATATCGGCTTTGCTGTCGGCATTGAAATCGGCAACTGATTGAATGCGCCAGTTTAAATCTGCTTTGGTTCCAGATGATGCACTGCTAACCATAGTAGTACTATTCATAAGCCATATTAAAACTTCACCTGTCTGATTATGCTTCCATAGTATATCAGCTTTATTGTCACCGTCAAAATCCTGAATGCCTTTAATGCGCCAATTAAGATCACTAACCGTAGATGGCGAACCAGAAATTTTTCTAGTCGTACCATTCATTAGCCATATATATACCATGCCTGTTTTACTATGACGCCACAAGATATCCTCTTGATTATCATTATCAAAATCTGCCACACCTTTTATGCGCCAATTAAGATCACTAACCGTAGACGGAGAGCCTGAAATTGTTCTAGCTGTGCCATTCATCAGCCATATGTATATCATACCTGTATTACTATGGCGCCATAAGATATCTTCTCCGTTTATGTTATCAAAATTTCCTAACATACAACCGTCCGAAGGATATAAATAAGTTATGCCATTAACATCGTCTTTATGTAAAAATTTTTGACTGCCTAGCAAAGAATTCATTACAGCTTGCGAATAAGTTGAATGATTTAGACCTAATGCATGTCCCGCTTCATGAGCCGCAACAAGTTTTAAAAAATCAAATGTCCAAGACCAATTGCTTCTTAATCTTATATCAGTCTCTAATATATAATGAGAGGAGTCATACCACCAATAACAGGTTCCTACCGTACTGCCACCTATCGAAGTAAAAATTATGTTATTTATACCGTCATATGAAGGCACATTACTATTTGAAGTGGGTCCAATATAATCAAATTTAAAAGATGAGGTATTGACATCCTGCCATATATCCATGGCCGCAAGAATTGCACCTAAAGCAAAAGCAGGACCGCCTGAGGTATTAACATGAAAATAATTTTTACCATTTCTCCATTTGCATCCTGTAAGGCTATACGCAAATACATAAGAACAAATGGAAAGCAACAAGATGCCAAACAAAATTATAAAAACAAAAAAAAATATTTTTTTCTTCATATCATTCTTCTTCTGTAAAAAACCATATATTTAAAATACTCAAAACTTATAATAAGTTATTTTATTTTCCATCCTAAATCTTTTACAGTTGCAGGTGAACCAGAAGTTATTCGTGTCGTTCCATTCATTAACCATATATATACCATTCCACTTTTACTATGGCGCCACAAGATATCTTTATTACCATCATTATTAAAATCTGCCACACCTTTGACGTTCCAATTAAGATCCTTAAGAGTTGCAGGTGAACCAGAAGTTATTCGTGCTGTTCCATTCATTAACCATATATATACCATTCCTGTTTTACTATGACACCACAAAATATCATCTTGATTATCATTATCAAAATCTGCCACACCTTTAATACACCAATTAAGATCACTAACCGTAGCTGGAGAACCACTGCTGACAAGCGTTGTACCATTTATAAGCCATACAAGTACTTCACCAGTTTGTCTATGCTGGAATAAAATATCCGCTCTTCCATCATTATTGAAATCACCTGTATTAATAAAACGTATATTAGAATTACCAAGAGTACCAGGACTTCCAGAACTTTCTACACTCGAACCATTCATAAGCCATATTTCAACTTCTCGAGTGTTACTATTGTACCATAAAATATCGGCTTTGCTGTCGGCATTGAAATCGGCAACTGATTGAATGCGCCAGTTTAAATCTGCTTTGGTTCCAGATGATGCACTGCTAACCATAGTAGTACTATTCATAAGCCATATTAAAACTTCACCTGTCTGATTATGCTTCCATAGTATATCAGCTTTATTGTCACCGTCAAAATCCTGAATGCCTTTAATGCGCCAATTAAGATCACTAACCGTAGATGGCGAACCAGAAATTTTTCTAGTCGTACCATTCATTAGCCATATATATACCATGCCTGTTTTACTATGACGCCACAAGATATCCTCTTGATTATCATTATCAAAATCTGCCACACCTTTTATGCGCCAATTAAGATCACTAACCGTAGACGGAGAGCCTGAAATTGTTCTAGCTGTGCCATTCATCAGCCATATGTATATCATACCTGTATTACTATGGCGCCATAAGATATCTTCTCCGTTTATGTTATCAAAATTTCCTAACATACAACCGTCCGAAGGATATAAATAAGTTATGCCATTAACATCGTCTTTATGTAAAAATTTTTGACTGCCTAGCAAAGAATTCATTACAGCTTGCGAATAAGTTGAATGATTTAGACCTAATGCATGTCCCGCTTCATGAGCCGCAACAAGTTTTAAAAAATCAAATGTCCAAGACCAATTGCTTCTTAATCTTATATCAGTCTCTAATATATAATGAGAGGAGTCATACCACCAATAACAGGTTCCTACCGTACTGCCACCTATCGAAGTAAAAATTATGTTATTTATACCGTCATATGAAGGCACATTACTATTTGAAGTGGGTCCAATATAATCAAATTTAAAAGATGAGGTATTGACATCCTGCCATATATCCATGGCCGCAAGAATTGCACCTAAAGCAAAAGCAGGACCGCCTGAGGTATTAACATGAAAATAATTTTTACCATTTCTCCATTTGCATCCTGTAAGGCTATACGCAAATACATAAGAACAAATGGAAAGCAACAAGATGCCAAACAAAATTATAAAAACAAAAAAAAATATTTTTTTCTTCATATCATTCTTCTTCTGTAAAAAACCATATATTTAAAATACTCAAAACTTATAATAAGTTATTTTATTTTCCATCCTAAATCTTTTACAGTTGCAGGTGAACCAGAAGTTATTCGTGTCGTTCCATTCATTAACCATATATATACCATTCCACTTTTACTATTGCACCACAAGATATCTTTATTACCATCATTATTAAAATCTGCAGTCCCTTTAATATGCCAATTGCTACTACTGACCGTTGCGGGAGAACCAGAATTTTTTCTCGCTGTGCCATTCATCAGCCATATATATACCATACCTGTCTCACTATGACGCCATAAGATATCTACTTGGCTATCATTATCAAAATCTACCACACCTTTAATATACCAATTACTATCACTAACAGTAGCCGGTGAACCAGATGAATCTAAGCTGGTACCATCCATTAACCATATTTCTACTTCACCCGTATCACCATTCTGCCATAGAATATCTAATCTTTCATTATTATCAAATTGTGCAATGCCTTTAATACACCAATCAAGTGTCTTTGTACCGGGACTACCAGACGATTCAACGCTTAAACCGTCAGAGCCAATTTGCCATACTTTGACTTCCCCGGTATTCATATTTCGCCATAAAATATCTTCCCGTTCATAATTGTATTCCCCAAAATCCCAACTAGCCACGATACCAGCACCTCGATTATGATTTCCAGATAGCGTAGCTACATACGTCTTATTTGTCTGGGCAGTTGTTTCAATATCACTGGCACTAAAAAGGTCAGCCGAAGCAGGATCAGGCCCGTCCTGACGCTCTGTGAGGGGGGACGTCCAATTATTTACAGTTAAACCGCCTGTACCTTCTCCGGCACCCATTACCACTATCCCGCCTGCAGGCACGTCAATGCCTGTTACCGTTATTGTACTGATACCAACAGAAGTGTCGTCTATACCGGAATCAGTAAATCCGTCTTGAGCAATCCCCGTGTAGAGATGTGCATGAACTCCCCAGCCCGCATCTCCTCCCTGTATGGCAATAGTAACTACACCACTAGACACACCAAGGTCATCCTCATCTGCATACCACATCTCCTGGTGATTACCAGCACCACTAGTATTAATTGCAGTAGCAACGAGGTGACAAGCCTTACCGTCTACTGTTACGCCAGTAAGAGCAGCTCCTTTACTTTCATCATCAGCAAAAACAACAACTAATCTATTTGTACCAGGCGTACCAATATCGAGTGTTGTTGAAGTTCCTGTCGAGCCATTCGAGCGTACAAAAGCAGCCTCAGTACTGTTAAGGGGCCCAATGCCTTTGATTTGCCAATCAGTTGTCTCTGTGCCAACAGTACCAGAATCCTCTAGAGCCGTACCATTCATTAGCCAGGCAGACACCGTGCCGGTGCTCACATTGCGCCATATAATGTCATCATCACCGTCACCATCTAAATCACCTATTCCCTGAATGCGTACTTCAAGGTCACTTTCTGTGCCTGGGGAACCAGAAGTTGTTCTAGCTTTGCCATTCATCAGCCATATATACACCATTCCTGTTGTACTATGGCGCCACAAAATATCTGCATCACCATCTCCATCAAAATCACCTAAAAAGCTCTCATCAGAAGGATATAAATAAGAAATACCGTCAATATCGTCTGAACGTAATATTTGGTTAGAATCAGAAATCTCAGACCACATAATTGCCTCAGAATCAGCAGAATGATTAAGCCCTAATACATGTCCCAATTCATGTGCAGTAACTGCTTTAAGCCTATCAAATGTCCAAGGATATCCGGGAAAAGGATCTGAATCTAGAACAATGTCAGCTTCGAGCGTATAATATGTTCCTGATTCCTGTGTATACCACCAGTGTGTTTGTCCTAGCTGACTTTCTAAATCCTCAAAAGTAAGAGTGTTTTCTCCATCAAAACCCCATGGTGAGTATGAAGGCGTACCAGCATAATCAAACTCAAAAGATGATGTATTAACTTCATTCCACATATCCATTGCAATTCTAATAGCCCCTAACGTATAAGCAGGACCGTCGGTCGTATCAACTTTAAAATTTGCCTCAGATGTTTTCCATGTCGTTCCCGAACATATATAAGAATACACTTGTGTACTCCACAAAGTGAAGATAACTATAACAATCCCAGCCAAGCTTATAAAAATTTTTTCCTTTTTAATTTTGAATCCTTTCATTTCTACCTCCTTATTAAATAAAAAAACCCTAAAGCAATAAAAGGTAATTATTTAGCCGATTGAGCAGGAGTTAGAATAATACTGTTTTTTGAGG
>CAZLCT010000063.1:0-15188 GCA_964558015.1 uncultured bacterium
TATTGCTATCTCGGAATACAGGAAACGTTTACTGCATGATTTATCAATAAATCGTACTGTAATTTGGAGAAGAACAATAGAGGACTTTTTTAATAATATTGGAAAATATTCTTCTGCAGATTTAATTGATAGTTATTTTACCTCCGGAGCTGCCATAAAAGATATCTCCCCATTTTTTTACTCTCATATAGTCGAGGCAGAATTTAAGGATAATCTTAAATATGAAATTCAAAAATTACTTACAAAACCTGTCAACGATAAAGAGGTCTTGGTTTATGTAAAGATTAGAGAAACATATAAGCCTCGTTCGGGATATGATCGGTATAATTTTATTTTTGAAGATGGCGGAGAATATGAATTTCTTTTTGTGCTGCAGGCCGAGAGATTATCATATAAAATAAAACAGGTTATCCCTTTTTATTTTATTGACGAAAATAGGTTGGTTAATAAGGTGCAGTTTCCTGATGAATTGAAAATATATGATAATATAAAAACATGGAATGAAGAGTTCGAGTTAGAAGAAGTTTTTCTCAGTTCCTTTATCGCACAACAGTTGACAAAAAGAGTCCAAATGCTTCTTTCCACAGATCAACGAACATTAAAGGAATTGGTAGTCAAAAATGTTGAATGTAGTTATGACGTAGAGGATGAGGAAAGCACCTCCGGAGAGTATAGCCAAAAATATTATAAAATACTTTATGATATAAGGGATCATAGAGGTTTTCAGATTAGGGATATCAAGATTCTTAAGGGAAAAGTACGCCAAGAGTATTTGTACATTTTTGAAAACATTCTCCGTGAATTTACGCATGTTACCTTTAGTTATAAGTTCTTTGATTTCGATTACTTAAAGCTTCAAGTTGAGGGCAGTATGGAAAGCTTAACAATTTCGCCCGAGGTATTGGAACAATTCAGAACAAAGAAAATAACTATTGATAAAGTTATTAATACTTCTTTATAAGATATATATTAAATTTATATTTTACTTCTTTAACATTCCCCTTACACCTTTTTCTTGACAAAATAGTCTTTTATGATATTATGTGCTTTTTAGCACTCGCCATTTGAGAGTGCTAATTTATCTTTTTTAAAACACCATTTTTGTCACTTTATGCAAAATTTTATCATTAATTGTCTTAAGAAAAAGTTATGGATACATTAAGCCTTAGAAAAGAAGAAATATTAGAATATGTAATTAAAACGTATATTGATTCAATGCAGCCAATTGGGTCAAGGACATTAACGAAGAAATATGAAATAAATCTTTCTGCAGCTACTATAAGAAATGAAATGTTTGATTTGGAAGAAATGGGCTATTTAACTCATCCCCATATTTCCGCAGGAAGGGTACCTACTGACAAAGGATATCGTTATTTTGTAGACCATCTCTTAGAGGAAGAACATATTAATGATGATAGTATCAGGATGATTAAAAAGGAATTTAAGAAAAAACTTGATTGTATAGATGATTTGATAGAAAAAACCTCACGGATAGTCTCGAGCGTTTCACAGGAAGCATGTATAGCCGTATTATTTCGCCCGCATTATTTCCTGTTCAAACAAGTTGATTTAATACCTTTGGATGAGAGGCGTGTTTTAGCCATATGGATAACAACTTCAGGATTAATTAAAAATGAAATAGTTGACTTAAGAGAAAATATTACTTCGGAATATCTGCAAAGAATTTCTATTTTTTTAAATTCTGAGCTTTCCGGTCTCCCCCTTGAAGAAATTGAATCCCATATCTTGAGGAAACTTACGCAAAGGAGGGATTCGTTATATCAAGTTTATCAATTTGCAAACCAGATTGTTAAATCAACGCTCAACAGAAAAGATAGTAAAGTGAGATTATACTTGGAAGGACGAAATTACATTTTGAATAAACCTGAATTTCATGATATTAACAAGACAAAACGTCTTTTCGAAATATTGGAAGATAAGTATGGACTTTTGGATATGTTGAGTGATGATTATGAAAATACAATAATAAAAGTTCTTATAGGAAAAGAAAATCGTTGTCATGATCTTTGGGATTGTTCTCTCGTTAGTGCAAAATATCAATTACGTGGTTCATGTATAGGTACTATAAATATCTTAGGTCCGAAGAGGATTAATTATAGCCGAGTGATTTCATTATTGAGGTTTATTTCTGATGTTATGACTGAGGCAGTAAATAAATTATAGGTCTTATTAGGAGTATGGAAGCAATGAGTACGGAAGAAAAGAATAAGGAAAACTTTCAAGAAGGTTCATTTTCTGATTTTGTAGATAAAAAACATTATAAAGATAAGCAAGATAAAAAACAAGAAGAACCCTCTGTGTATAAAGAGACAAAAAAGGATAAGAAAGTTAAAGTATTTGAACATGAACTGAAAGAACTCCAGACAAAAGCAAATGAGCTTGATGAACTTAAAGACACCTTTTTACGTAAAATTGCTGATTTTGAAAATTCCAAAAAAAGGTTAAATAAGGAAAAAGAAGAATTTGCCAAGTTTGCTAATGAGAAGATTATTTCATCATTTCTTCCTGTTCTTGATAATTTAGACCGTGCACTTTCACATGGTTCGAACTCGGTAACAATAGAATCATTGGCCTCAGGTGTAAATCTTATTAAGAAACAGATAGTGGATATTCTTAAAGATAATGGATTGAATAAAATAGAAGCATTAGGAAAACATTTTGATCCTCATTTTCATGAAGCTGTTGGAAAAGTTGAGACTGATGAACATCCTGCTGATATGGTGATTGATGAAATACAACATGGATATCTGCTTAAAGATAAATTATTAAGACCATCTTGGGTTCGTATTGCAGCTCCTAAGGAATCTGTGGAAAAACCCTCAGAAAATCAAATCGAACAACCTGAGGGGAATAAGTTAGATAGTAGTCAAGACGGAGAGGATATTAAAGAGGCAAGTGATTAATAAATAAAGTGGTTATTATTTTTTAGTAATAATCCCCAATTTTCTTACCTGTGGGGATTATTTCATTTTAAAAAAAGATTTAATAAAAATGGCTAATAAAAGAGATTATTATGAGGTGTTGGGCGTTAATAGAAATTCTTCTCAGGAAGAATTAAAGAAGTCATATCGTAAGTTAGCACTCAAGTATCACCCAGATAAAAATCCTGGAAATAAGAAGGCTGAAGAAAAGTTCAAGGAAGCAGCCGAGGCTTATGCTGTATTAAGTGATCCTCAGAAGAGGTCTCAGTATGATCATTTTGGACATTCATTAGGAGGAGGAGGTTTTTCAGGTTTTGGTGGTTTTGACGATATTTTCAGTAATTTTGGTGATATATTTGAAGATTTTTTTGATATTGAAAGTATTTTTGGGGGTGGCACGAGAGGTCGTTCACGTGGAAGCAGGTCACGTAGAGGTTCAGACTTACAATACAAATTAAGCATTAGTTTTGAAGAATCTGCCTCTGGGAAAGAAACAAATATAAAAGTACCACGGTATGAAACTTGTACTCAGTGTAAGGGAGATGGTACTGCTCCAGGTAGTAGTAAAGTACAATGTCCTCAATGTCACGGAACGGGACAAATTAGAGTATCTCAGGGGTTTTTTAGTATTGCACGTACATGCAATATTTGTGGAGGAAGCGGAACTAAAATAAGTAAACCGTGTCCAGACTGTAAAGGTGAAGGCAGAGTACCGCGAGAGAGAAAAATAAATATTAAGATACCAGCTGGTGTTGATAACGGGTCACGATTAAAAATTAGTGGGGAAGGTGAAGCAGGAGTGGGCGGTGGTCCCCGTGGTAATTTATATGTATATATTGAAGTTAAACCGCATCCGTATTTCAGGAGAGAAGATGATCATATTATTTGTGAAAAAGAAATTTCCTTTACCCAAGCCGCATTGGGTGCTGAGGTAGAAGTGCCTACACTTGACGGCAGGGCAAAATTAAAGATACCTGCCGGAACACAATCTGGAAAGTTATTCCGGCTTTCCGGAAAAGGGATGCCAAACCTTCGCGGCTATGGAAGAGGAGATCAATATGTTCGTATTAATGTTGTTGTCCCTACTAGGTTAACTGAAGAAGAAAAGAAGTTGCTGCGACAATTTGCCGCTTTGCGAAAAGAAAATGTGGAAAATATTGAAACAAAGTCATTTTTTGACAGGGTAAAGAAAGGTTTCAAATAAGGGGAGATATATATGCCAACATATGAATATGAGTGTTTGAATTGTGGAATTATTTTTGATCAATTTCAAAAGATTACAGATAAACCAATAAAGAAATGTACAAAATGCGGCGGTAAAGTACGACGTTTATTTAGCAGCGGTGCTGGCATTATTTTCAAAGGCAGCGGTTTTTATGCTACCGATTACCGCAGTGATTCTTATAAAAGGGATGCAAAAAAAGAGACCGCAACAGGTGAAAACAAATCTTCATCAGACTCATCTAAACCATGTACACAGGGAAATGCATGTACCGCAAAGAAATGATACATATATTCTTTTTTTATTGGGTTCCTTTACTGTGTTATATGATTCTCATATTTTATCTGTCTCATCAAAGTAAGCCTTTTGGCGGCTTGATCGTAGAACCTGCTGATAAGGTGCTTCATTTTATCGAATTTTTTGTTTTTTCTTTTCTTGCATTACGTGCGTTCCAGGGTAGTTCTTTAAGTATAATTAGAAAGCATTTTTTGTTTATAAGTATTATTTTTTCTATTTTTTATGCCTTTAGCGATGAGTTCCATCAAGCTTTTGTTTATAATCGTAGAAGTTCAGTACTTGATTTTTGTGCAGATAGTCTTGGAGTTTTAGTAGGATCCTATTTGTTTAGAAATAATGTCTTATAATTATTTTTCGTTAGCATTGTGTTGATATTTTTATATGGGTAGTGTCAAAAATAACATGAAAACTCAAATTTCAAATATTACAAAGCCCAAAATAAATCCAAAAATCCAAATTCAAAGAAAGCGGATTATGCTGTGAGCGAGAAAAAATATGATTTAAAAGAAAGAACATTTGATTTATTTGGTAATATTTGTAGTATTTGGATTTTGAAATTATAGCTTTTGACAATACGTTTATATGACGGAGGACGTGTTATATGGATTATTTTGATTTAGAAATACGCATTAGATATGCTGAGACAGATCAAATGGGTGTTTGTTATTATAGTAATTACCTTGTTTGGTTTGAAATGGGACGTACTGAATATTTCCGTTCATTAGGTCTTGTATACACCGAATTTGAAAAGAAAGGTTTATTTTTGCCTGTGGGTGAGGTGTATTGCCGTTACCATAAACCCCTCCGCTACGATGATCTCATCGTGGTACGGACATGGATTAAAAAAATAGGACGCACATCAATGCAATTTGCCTATAAGATTATGAAAAAAGGGGAAAGTGAAATTATTGCCGAAGGGTATACAACGCATGTTTTTGTTAATAAAGATATGAAGCCCTGCCGCATTCCTAATGAAATCCGAGAGAATGTTCAAGTAGTTTCTGGTGTGTAGGGGCGATTCATGAATCGCCCTGTTACCCGCTATTCACACATCCTGTGTTTACGACGAAAATTGAGGCCGCGAAAAGAATATTGCCTCACCCGTGCATATGCTGAAGAACTTATCACAAATTGTGATAAGTTCAAAAATCACCGTAATGCACAAGACGCATGGGCATTATAGGCATTCAGACACAGAGCTCTTTTCTCGCTACGCTCGACTCGGCAGTCCTGCCTCGTCTCACTGCGGCACTCAGCTATTCGCCCATCCTGTGCTCATCACGCTTCATGACGCCGCTCGAAAAGACTCTGTGTCTTCATTGCATGTAAAAGTTTCTTGAGAGAGAAGAGTGAAATTCCCGACGTTTATTTCTTAGGCAATTCCCCCTTGCCGTGAACCGAACTACGCTCTGGTACACGGCACCCGTAGCATACCATACTAGAAGTCCACCCCAAAGAAGCTAGGAAGCTAAGCAGCTCAAGAAGCTAACCAGCTCAACGAGCATAACGAGCACAACGAGCCAAACTAGCCAAACGCACTCGACGCTCCAAAGAGCAATTTATATTGACGCATTTTTCCTTCCGTGCTAGACTTATCTTCCCTAAATTATAAAATCTAATATCGCTGAAATCCAATATTGACGGGCGAAATCACATGAATAAGAAAAAAGTTACTATTTTGGGTGACGGTGGATGGGGTACAGCACTTGCCCTTGTACTTTCTCGTAAGGGACTACGTCCAACACTCTGGGGAGCTTTTCCTAAATATATCGATGAACTACGTAAAACTCGGAAGAATAGTAAATTTTTGCCTGATGTTAATCTTCCAGAGTCAATAGTACTCTCCAGCGAATTACAAGAAGCTGTTAATGATTGTGATGTAATTGTTATTGCAGTACCAACTCTTTTTCTTAGAGATGTTTTAAAGAAATTAAAAGAGTGCTCTCTTGATGGGAAAATAATCATAAGCGGTACAAAGGGAATTGAAAATAAATCTTTATTAACTCCTACTCAAATCATCAAGGAATATCTTCAAAGAGTAAAACTTGCCGTTTTAAGTGGACCGTCTCATGCTGAAGAAGTTGCCCATAATATACCTACTTGTATTGTTATAACGTCAAACGATAAAAGTATTGCCGAAAAGGGTCAGAGTATTTTTATGGAATCACGTTTTCGTGTTTATACCTCAGACGATGTATTAGGTGTCGAATTAGGCGGTGCTTTGAAAAATATAGTTGCCATTGCAGCTGGAATTTGCGACGGACTTAAATTTGGCGCTAATACCAAAGCTGCTTTACTTTCAAGGGGACTCCAAGAAATAATTAGGCTTGGCGTTGCGATGGGTGCAAAGGCGGAGACATTCTTTGGACTTTCCGGAATGGGAGATTTAGTTACTACTTGTATTTCTCCTTATGGTCGAAATCGAGCAGTTGGTGAAAGAATAGCACGCGGTGAAAGATTAGGAAAAATTTTAAAATCAATGGAAATGATAGCTGAAGGTGTTTATACTACACGTTCGGCTCATGATCTTGCTGTCCGGTATAATATTGAAATGCCAATAACTCTTGAAGTTTATCGAGTATTGTATGAAAATAAAGATCCCTTGCAGTCGATTTCTGATTTAATGCTTCGAGCTTCAAAGGATGAAATTAAGATGTAAGATAAATTTAATAACGTTAAATAAAATTTAGGAAAAGGAGGTGAGATAATGAATAAGGCACAATTAATTGAACAAGTAGCAAAAAAACTTAATACTTCTAAGGCACAAGCTGCTAATGCTGTAGAAGCTGTTATTGATCCAATAAAAGCTTCTCTGAAGAAAGGACAGAAAGTCCAGTTAGTTGGTTTCGGTAGTTTTTCCGTTCGTAAAAGAAAAGCAAGAATGGGACGGAATCCGAAAACTGGCGAACAGATTAAAATTGAAGCTAAGAAGGTTCCTGCTTTTACACCTGGTGCTGAGTTGAAGAAAGTTGTGAATTAATTTTTCATTATTAAACTTGTTGGTAAAAGGTTTGCAAATTAGTCTTTAGTGGTTGTTTGCTAAAACTTATTTCTAACTTGATTAATTTGGATAATTAATTTAAATGAAAAAGAAGAAATATCGGGACGTAGCGTAGCTTGGATTAGCGCACTTGAATGGGGTTCAAGAGGTCGCCGGTTCGAATCCGGCCGTCCCGATAAGAGTAATATAATTAGAGGCGTTAAACAATCTTGTTTATCGCCTCTTTTTTTAATGAGTACGTAACTTATGGAGCCGGAATGGCGATGTGTGAATTTGCGCCTCTTGCATTCACCCCGTTAGACAACAAATGTCATTATCAAATGGCATATCTGTCTTTATGATTTTGAAAACTTATGTAAGGTTTTTCACTCTATTTCTATCGTTGTCTAACGGGGTTCATCCTGAATACGGCGCATCCCTGTCTGCCGTTTCTTTATTATGTTAATGTATCGACAGGCAGGCGCCCTTAGAAATCGCATTCCGATTTCAAGGACTCAGTCCCGGGAATCCTTCAGATTCCTCGGGGCCACGTCGGCCGCTCATTTTTTACAGGATGTAATTATCCCGCGTAAAACAGGATGTTTTGCTTTTAGCGCGGTTCCATCCCTGACTAGTGCATCTGTGCACGTTCTACTCCGCTGAAGCTTCGTAGGAACTACTCCTTCGTAGAAGAGTCGTATGGCGGAAACCCCGCTCTTTCTGACTTTTAAGTATCAAGAAAGGGCGGGGTAAGTGAAGTTGGCAAACTCACAGTCACTAGGCTATATGAGTTTTTAGTCTATTTAGGGAAACAGTTTTTGGGACAATTAACTGGAACGTTTATGGTATTGTAGTTATAATAGGGTGCCCTGGCTGAATTGTTTTGTTAATTATTTGCACATAGTAGGTTAACGCATGAAATATAAAAGTAGACAAAGAGGTAAGATTATAGTTTTAAGTATTTATGGCATTATTTGTCTTATTTTGGCCTTTTTGCTGGGGTTACAAAAGAATTTTTATTTTGCCGCTTTAAGCTTTCTTTCATTTTTTATGATTGCGGTTATGTTATTTCACCGAGTTTTTTTGCTTTTTAAGAGTATGAAGTGGGATAGTGAAGAAGAAATTGTCCGAGAAAAAAAACAGCGGCACTAAGTGCCGCTGCTTTTTTTGTATAATAATTTACAACGAAGTAATTATTTCTTTTTCTTCTTAGAAGCTTTTTTCTTTTTTGCTTTTTTCTTTGCTTTTTTCTTTGCCAATTTTTTCACCCCCTTCAAAGTTAGAGTTGAAAAATTTTACTTTTATTATATCTATATTCTCATAACGACATAATTTTGTAAATACTTTATTTTTTTTATAAGATTATAATAAAAAATTAATATAATATTTTTTATGAAAAAGATATTCATATTATTGTTTATTTTTATTTTATTATTTTTTACTTTTATTTTTATCCAAAATATATTCTTGAGAAATAAGATAGAATATTTTATTGATAAAATAACAGGATTTGATTTCGAAATTGGTTCATTGAACTTTAATATTTTTCATACATATGTAAGGATTAATGAACTTCGATTTTATAATCCGCGTGCCTTTGGAAATGAGACATTTGCTTATGTGCCTGAACTTGTAATTGATTATGATTTAATGTCATTTTTAAGGGGCAGAGAAATTCATTTTGAGAAAATTTCATTATGTCTTGAAGAACTTAATATAGTCAAAAATGAAGAAAAAGATGTAAACCTTTATCATTTGGCTGCCTTAAATAATAAAACTAAGGGGAGAGTTAATGTAATTGATGCGGATGGTTATAGTAAATTTACCAACTTATCTATAGATAATGTTGTAATTACAATAGAAGATGTAAGTTATATTAATTATAGTAAAGATGGGGTTAAAAAACATTTCGCAATTAGCATAGAAGAACAAAGATATAGGGATGTAAAAACACTTTATTGGATACCACAAATAATCGTATTTAAGGTTCTATATAATACACCCTTAAGTAAAGAAGTAGATATTGATGTTAATCTTTTGAAAGAATCTTTGAGGGATAAATATAAGAGTATCAAACATTCCTAAATTTTTACGTGACATAATTTATTTATATTTTCCAGAAAATGATGAACATAGACAAAAAATTTACTGAACTTATTGAAAAGATATTTAATGCACAAATGAAATATCCACAGGATGTTCATTTCGGAAGCATATGGTGTTTAAAACATGGGTATCATATAAGAGCAGCTGAGGCAGTATACCCTTTAGCATATTTTGCTCATCAGAGTAAGAGACATGATTATCTTCGCTCATCTATTAATTTAGCAAATTGGCTTTCGGCAAGACAAGAACCATATGGGGCGTGGATTGATCTTGAAACTGAAAAAAATACGACAATTTTTCAGTTGTTGGCCTTAGTACTTGCATTTCCTTTAATTCGTGATTCCTTGGGAGTACTAGATAAAAATGGCCTTGAAGAGTCTATTATAAAAGCGAGCTCATGGTGTTTAAGGAAATTAAAGTTGAAGCATCTATCTTCTGAAAGTGGAATATCACTTGCTATTGCATTGCATCTTGTGTCAGATAATTTTGGTATTGATGTGAATAAAAAATATGCAATGAAGATTGTTAAAAGAATATCAAAAAGGCTTAGATCTATGGGATACAGTCATAACCAAGTTTTAGGGGGTTCTTTTGGCCGTTCAATTGAAATGTTTAGATTTATTAAAACTAATGATAAAATTGACCGTGAGTACAGTGAAGATAAAAATTGTATAATGCCTGTAGTATATCAGGCTTTTGATGAAGCATTTAGTTTTCAGTTTAAATAGAAATGAGTGATTATGAATTTTTCATTTAATGCATCAGTTATAGTAGCAACATTCAACCGCAAAGAAATTCTTAAACAAGTTCTTGAGCATTTAGATGGGCAAAAGGGCGAATATAGTTCTCCATTTGAGGTTATAGTTGTCGATGACGGATCAACTGACAATACAAAGGAATTCATGAAGAAGATAATGGAGAATAAAACATATCATTATCCAATTTCTTATTTTAATACAGGGTTAACTGACACATATGGAGTGAATGTCGCACGTAATATAGGAATAAAGAATTCCCGAGGTAAATATTTATTATTTTTGGATGATGATTGTATCCCGCATGAAAATTGGGTTCATGCGCATGTTACTATGCTTGAAGCAGGAGAAAAGGTTGTAGTCGGTTATATAAGTCATAAGAAAGAAATATTAGAAAAAAAACTTCCGATTACTATAGATAATCCGGTTATGAAAAGATTGTATAAAGAAAGCCGGGAGGATAAATTATCAGAGTTATTGAGCGGAAACCTGGCTTTATCTAGGCAATGTTTTAAGCAAAGCGGTATGTTTGACGAGCGATTTGCTCATTTTAAGGTATATGGGTATGACGATATTGAGTTTGGACATAGGCTTCTAATAGGTGGATTTAAAATCAAATTTAATCCAAATGCTGTGGTATATACTCAATTAAAAGATTTTTCTAATAACAAAGAAAGAGAAGATATGAAAAATAAAGCAAAAATGGTATGGTGGCATATTGTAACGCACCCTCAGGAAGGGCTACCTATCACGCCTTTACTTTATTTATATGCAAGACACAAGATAGAAGAATTTAAGGTTAAATAATGTTAAGGCTTTTGAAAAATCAAACTAAATCATAGTATAATATTTTTCTTAAGTTGTTTAATACAAACAAATAACCAAAAAATAAGAAGTTGAATAAGAATAATTTAAGTGATAAAATATATTATAATAAATAGAACACCATCCTATGGAAACCTTTTATTGTAAAGGACAATTCATGTATATGAGTTGTTTGAATAGACTATAATTAATTTTAATTTCTAAATAGTTCTATAAAATTTACAGTAAAGGGTTCTTGCCAGATATAATTATATCTTCTAATAAGAGCTTCAATTGAGTTGAACCCTGAAAGACTTATTTTTAAAGAAATTTAGGCAATTGATTATTATGAAAAGAAAAATATTTTTTGGATCAGCTTATATATATCTTTTTATTACTCTTGTAATTATATTGACGATTATAGGTTTTGTGAGCATTAGGCTCCTTAGAGAGGAGAATCAGCAGAATTATCTTAAAAATGAAATTCGAAATATATCAACAGAGATCGAAAATAGATTTTTTTTAAAGTTAAAAGGAGTAAGCACTGTTTTAGCAAATGATGAACAAATAAAAGAAATACTTAAGGGTAATACTTTACCTGACAATAAAGATATATTGCTTATTTTAGAAACTGTTAAAAATACATTCAGTGCTTCAATTGTTTATGTAATGAATCAAGAAGGGACAGTTGTAGCTTCTACAGTGTATGATAAGGACAAATCTTTAACAGGTAAAAATTATGCATTTCGCCCTTATTTTAAAGGTGCTATGCAGGGGGAAAATGTTATTTATCCTGCACTTGGAGTAACGACCGAAAAGCGAGGACTGTATTTTAGCTCTCCTGTTTACATTGATAATATTAGAAAATCAAAAGGTGTTATTGTTATTAAAATTGGACTTAGAGAGTTTGATTCTTTACTTAAAGCGTTAACAGTACCAGCAGCTGTAGTATCATCTGAAGGGATTATATTTGCTACTAATCGTCCGTCTTGGTTGTATCGTTCAATTTATCCACTTTCCTCCGAAAAGCTCGCTTTTTTAAAACAGAGCAGACAATTTGCTGATATTGAAATTAAACCATTAGATTGGATTTTTTATAAAGATACCGTAAGTATTGATAATGAATGGCATTATATTGTAAAACACCCCTTTTTGTCTTCTAATTGGCAGATAATTTTATGTGAAAGAGTTTCAGAAAATTATCCCCTGACCAAGTCCCAAAAAGTAAATTTAGTTATAGCTTTTTTAATAGTTATTATTCTAATTTCAATTATATTTATGCTTATAGCAAACATCAGGCAAAGGAAAATAGCTGAACATCAGATTGCTTCCAGTGAAAAACACTTACGAACCATTATGGATACTACTATTGATGGATTTTGGCAGATTGATAAGAATGCTATCACAGTTGATATTAATCCATCAATGTTGAAAATTCTTGGGCTAAAAAGAAAAGATGTGATTGGAAAGTCTATCTTTGGATTTTTGGATGATAAAAATGCTGAAATATTTCGTAGCCAGTTGAATGCATATAGAGGGAGGAAGGAAAGTTCCTATGAGTTAACATTTAAGAGAGCCGATGGTACTTATGTAAACTGTTTGATTAATGCTACGCCACTTTTTGATAATAAAGGAAATCAAGTAGGATCATTTGCTTTGGTAAATGATATTACAGTTCGTAAACGAGCAGAAGAAGCTTTACGAGAAAGTGAGATGCGTTATCGCCTGACAATTAATGCAATGGAAGAGCTTGTTCATGTTATTGATCGTAATTTTCGTTTTTGTCTTTATAATACAGCATTTCACAAATTTGTTCCTGAACTTAATATCACTGATGATCTTTATGGCAAAAGTGTATTTGAAGTCTTTCCTTTTCTCCCCGATAAGGTAAGTGAAGAGTATAAAGAAGTTCTAGAGACCGGTAAGTCAATTATAACCCAGGAAGAGACTGAAGTAAGTGGTCGTACTGTTTGGACAGATACTCAGAAGATTCCTATTTTAGATGATACAGGTAAAGTCTATCGTATTTTAACTATAGTACGTGATATTACTAAACAAAGACAGGCGGAAAACGCACTCCGAGAGAGGGAGAAAAGATTCCGGGATATTACAGATAATTCGCTTGCATGGATTTGGGAAGTTGATGCCGAGGGTAAATATACTTATTCAAGCCCTATAGTTGAAAAAATATTAGGATATACTCCGGAAGAAATTGTAGGGAAAAAATATTTTTATGATTTATTTCATCCTAAAGACCGTGAAGAAATGAAAAATAATTCTTTTAAAATATTTGAAAAGAAGCAAGCTTTTCGTGAATTTGAAAATCAAAATATTCATAAAAACGGTAAATTAGTATGGATCTTAACTAGCGCTGTACCTATATTAGATAAAGAAGGAAAGTTGCTTGGCTATAGGGGAGGGGACACGGATATTACCGAGCGTAAAAAGGCTGAAGAAGAATTGATTGAATTAAAGAATAACTTGGAAATTGAAGTTGAGAAAAAAACAAAGGCACTTGTTGATGCACAAAACAAACTAATTCAATCAGAACGCCTTGCAGCAATGGGCCAACTGGGAAGTATAGTCGCACATGAATTCAGGAATCAGTTAGGTGTCATGAGAAATGCCATTTACTTTCTTAAAATGAAAATGAAAGACAAGGATGAAAAGATTCTGAAGCACCTAAAAATCCTTGATGATGAAATTGTACAAACTGATCTAATTATAGAAAATATACTGATGTTTGTTAGAACAAGAGCTCCAAAGTTAAAAGCCGTAAATATTAAAAATTTTATATTTGCTATATTAGATAAGATGCGTGTGAAACAGCCTAAAGAAATTAATATTAAGACGGATATTGAAGATAATCTCCCTGATATTTCTGTGGATGAAGTTCAAATGACCCAGGTTTTTGTTAATATTATTGCAAATGCTTTTGAGTCAATAAAAGTTAAAGGGACGTTATTAATTAAGGCTAAGAGACGTGAAAGGTATGTAAGCTTTATTTTTGAAGATGACGGTCCTGGAATCAAGAGGGAGATAATAGATAGAGTTTTTGAGCCACTTTTTACTACTAAAGCACGCGGAACTGGCTTAGGACTTGCAGCTGTTAAGATTTTAGTTGAAAAACATGGAGGCAAAGTGAGTGTTGAGAGTGAGGAAGGTAAGGGTGCTCGTTTTACATTACAGTTGCCTATAATTATTAAAAATTAATGAAGGTGCTATTTTATGACTTCTAAAAAGATGATTCTAATTGTTGATGATGATAATTTTATGCGTGAAACTATTTCTGATATTTTACGGGAGAAGGGATATGATGTTGATTGGGCTATGAGCGGGGAAGAAGCAATCAAAAAGGTGGAAGAAAAAAAATATGATATTGTTTTATTAGATTTAAGACTCGGTGGAATGGATGGATGTGAAACACATAAGGCTATTAAAAAAAGTAATTATTCAGCAAAAACCATTATGATGACAGGATATTCTCAAGATAAAACAATCAAAGAATGCCTTGATGACGGTGTATGCGGTGTTCTATATAAGCCTTTTGATATAGATAAACTTTTAAAGTTAGTTGAGGAATGTGCATAATAAAGTTATCAATGTGAGAAGGAATATCTCATATTGTTTGTTATAATAATATTATAGGGATTAAAAGTTGTAAAAAATTGTGATAATAAACAGAAACGAGGTTTGTTATGGAAAAAAATGAAGCTATTATTAATAAAAATAAAAATAGTGAAAATAAACGTGGTTATATTGTTATTGCTGATGATAATTACAATCTTTGTCAGACATTAAAGGATATTTTAGAGGAGAAAGAATATTCTGTAGATACGGTACATAATGGATACGAACTATTAGCATATCTGGAGGGTAAAAGGCCTAATATTATTATATTAGATATTATGATGCCAGTTAAGGGTGGGCTAGATATTTTAAATACTATTAAAAGTATTTCAGAGGATATAAAAATTATTATTTATACAGCCTTTAATAAGTATAAGAGCTCTCCATATGCAGGTGTGGTTGATCGATTTTTATTAAAAACTGAGCCTCCTAATAAAGTACTTGAAACAGTA